>NZ_JBNDHS010000083.1:0-27653 GCF_056755095.1 Rhizobium sp. SVR5-9E
AGGCGTATCGCCTCAGCCGGCCATCCATCCGCCGTCGACCATCAGGTTGACGCCGGTGATGTAGCTCGCCATGTCGCTGGCGAGGAAAACGGCCGCACCCGCCACGTCCTTCGGCTCGCCGAGCCGCGGCCAGGGCGTGCGCCGGCGCGAATAATCGAGCGCACCGGGATCGTTGGCGACACCGGGCTTGCCGGTGACGATTTTCCCCGGTGCAATCGCATTGCAGACGATCAGATCGGCGGCATGGTCGACGGCGATCTGGCGCGTCATCTGAACAATCGCGCCCTTGCTCACCCCGTAAGGAAAGTCGCCGGGACTGGCGACCATGCCGTGCTGTGAGGAAATGTTGATGATCCTGCCGCGGGTTTCGCCGATCGGCTCCTGCGCCAGGAACTGTTGGGCAGCGCGTTTGCAGCAGTAGAAAAAGCCGGTGACATTGACGGCAATGATGCGGTCCCACTGCTGCGGCGAGGTGTCGATAAGATTTGTCGACGTATAGATCGCGGCATTGTTGACCATCACGTCCAGCCGGCCGTACCGCGCGACGGTTTCTGAGATCAGTGCGTCGACGTCGCTCCAGCTCGATATGTCGGCCTTGATGAAAGTTCCCTCGCCGCCACCTGCGCGTATGCTCTCAAGCGTCGTTTCTCCCCCTTCGATAGGCCTCTCCGTCACGTCGGCGATGACGACGGTTGCGCCCTCTCGCGCATAACGCAGGGCGATCGCCCGACCAAGACCCGAGCTCGCGCCGGTCACGATAGCTATCTTGTCAGCAAGCATGGTCATTGTCTTTCCTTCAATAGGCACTGCGGACCACTTGGCCGCGGTTAGGCAATGCGAGCACGCCGTCGCTAACGATGCGCTCGCCGCGCAGGAAGACATCCGTCAGCTTGCCGGGGATGCGCCAGCCGTCGAACGGCGTGTAACCGGCGCGGGAGGCTTGTTCGGCATTGCTTATGACGGTCGAACCACTGAGGTCGACGAGCAGAATGTCCGCGTCATAGCCAACGGCGATAGAGCCCTTCGACCTGCCCAGTCCGAAGCGCCGCGCCGGAGCGTAGGAACACATGCGCACAAGTGCGGACAGGCTGATCACCCGCTCGCCAACCAGCTTGAGCATGACCGGCAAAAGCGTTTGCAGGCCTGGCATTCCGCCGGGGATATCGGCAAACGCAGCGTAATGAGCCGCCTTTTCCTTTGCGCTATGCGGCGCGTGGTCGGTGGCCATGGCATCAATAAGACCCTCCGACAGCGCCGCACGCAGCGCCTGGACGTCTTCACCGTCCCGCAGCGGTGGCGAGCCTTTGAGATTGCCGCCGACAACGGCGTAGTCAGCCGCTGTAAAGAACAGATTCTGTGGTGTTGTTTCGACGGTCACATCGGCCATGTCCCGCAGCCGCCGCCACGTTTCGATCCCGAGCTGCGAATTGATCTGCCGGACATGGACGCGAACGCCGGTTTCGGCTGCAGCCAGCACCGCGCGCGAAATGCCGCCGGCTTCGGCGAGAGGCGGCCGGCTCGAAAGAAAAGTGCCGATATCTCCGGCACGATCGCGCGACGCGCTGCCAAGCAAGATTGATTGGTCACCCGGCGAGATGCCGATGGTCGTGTTGTAAGTCGCGAGACGGCGCAATGTCTGCGTTACGGCGTCGAGGCTGTCGAACATGAACTCTGCCGGCACGTCGGCCGTGAACAGCTCGAGCGACACCGGCGCGAGTTTGAGGAGTTCATCCAGCCCCTCAAGAGATTTCGATATGACGCCCTGAAACCCGACATCGACATGCAGGCGGCCTTCAGCCATCTCCATCTTCTCGGCGAGTTGAGCGGCGGTTGCCGTCCAGGGATCGTCCGTCGGCATATCGAGAATCGTGGTCACGCCGCCAAGAGCGGCAGCACGGGTACCACTTTCGAAATCCTCCTTGTGCGTCAAACCCGGTTCCCGCAGATGCGCATGGGCGTCGACAAGTCCCGGCAACAGGTGCCGTCCGGTTGCGTCTACGAAGGATCGCGCCATCGGGCTATCGCCCGGAGCAAAGAGAGCGGCAATGCAACCGTTGTTGATCCCGATATCAGCCCTTCTCTCACCATCAGCATTTACGACGATGCCGCCGGTAATAACTGTATCGAACATGTGCCCTCCCGCTGCCTACCAGAGACCCGCAAGACGCGGTTCTTCGTGGGTGACCACCTCGATGAGCGCGGCTTGGCCGGTCTCGACCTTCTGCAGAGCGCGCCGCAATGCCGGGCGCAGATGCTCCGGTTGCGTCACGCATTCGCCATAGCCGCCGAGCGCCTCGGCGATCGGCGCATAGCCCCCGGTCACACGGTTGGCGCCATACTTGGTCGTTGCGACGGGCATGCTTTTCGCGTAACCGCCGAGCACGTTGTTGCGCAACAAGATCGTTAGGACCGGCAGGTTGCAGCGCACCGCCGTTTCGAAATCGATGCCGACCATGCCGAAGGCCGACTCGCCCATCAGGTTCACGACCGTCGCCTCCGGCCGGGCGAGTTTCGCGCCGATAGCAAAACCGAGGCCGCTACCCAACTGGGTCGTCTTACCCCAGCCGATATAGCTGCCGGGGACGCTTGCCACATAGAAGGGGCAGAACTGATCACGCGGATTGCCAGCATCATGGGTGACGATCGACCTCTTCGGATCGACCGCCTGCATGATCTCCCAGACTACGCGATAGGGCGAGATCGGCGCCGTATCGGCCGTCAGCAGAGGCATCCATTTGGCCATGAAAGCAGCCCGCACTGCCGTGATTTCGCCTGCGATCTGCGGACGTTCGGGCAGCGGCAATCGATTGGCCCTTATGTGGCCGATCATCTGCTTTAAGACTGATCGGATATCGCCGACGATGCCCTGCGCGATCGGGTAGTCCTTGCCGAGATCGGCATCGTCGAGCGTGACCTGCAGGATGACCTTATCGTCCGGGATCGGCAGGATGTAATAGGAGCGCGTTAGACTGCTGCCGAGCGCCAGCACGACGTCGGCTCTTTCGAGGAAACGATCGACAGTTGCCGGCCGCGCGCGGCCCGCCGTTCCGAGCGCCAGCGCATGGTCTTCCGGAAAGCCGCTCTTGCCGTTCGGCGTCGTCATGACCGGGATATTCAGCAGTTCGGCAAACTCGACCAGTTCTTGAGTGGCGGACGCGGACAGGACGCCCTGCCCCGCCAGGACCACAGGATTTCTGGCGGTGAGAAGTGTCGCGACCAGCTCCGCGATTTCACCATTGTCTGCCTGTGGCACGCTGCGGCGCGGCCGCTGGTGAAGCGACGGTGAGGCGTGAAGCGTTTCGGTAAGCAGATCGACCGGCAGTTCGAGCAGGACAGGGGCCGGCTTGCCGTTTCTGACGCGAGAGATCGCCGCGTGCATCAGTTTCGGCAGGTCGTCCACCCTGGTTGCCGCTTCGCACCATTTGGTGATGTGGGTGAAGTTGCGGCGGGACTCGAAGTTCGGTGCCACGGCCTCCGAGCCGCGCGGATAGCCCGTCGGCAGGAAGAGCATCGGCACACCGTCGTTGAACGCCTGGGCAATCCCGGCAAAGGAGCTCTCAGCACCCGGACCATATTGCACGGTCACGACGGCCAGCTCCTTTCCGGCCGTCGCACGCGCATATCCTTCCGCGATGTTGATCGCGACGCGTTGCGTGCGGGCTATGATCGGCGGAATATCCATCTCGGCGGAGGCATCGAAGAGCTCGCTTGCCGGAAAGCCGATGATCTGCTTGACGCCCTCTTGCTTCAACACGCCGGCGACATATTGAGCGCCGCTCATGCCTTGCATCTGAGTGTGCAACCGTTCTACCGGCTCTGCTTGCGTGCCTTCAGCCATGGCGAGAAAAGCCCTCGTGGTTTGCCAGCCAGTGACGGGCAATGTCCTCGCGGCGCATGAAGGCCGCGCCCGGAGTCTTCTTCACGTGCTCGATGACCTCGCGGAGGCCGGAGGCGCGGTTGGGCTGGCCCATCCAGCGGGCATGCACGCCGATGGTCAGCATGCGCCCGCCGGTCTCGTCGGCCTCACCGATCATGTAGTCGATTGCCGAACGGCAATCCTCGGCAAAGTCGCGCGGATTGCTGTAGCCGGGTGCGATCAGATAGCGGCTGTCGTTCAGGGTCTTCGAATAGGGCACGACGAGAAGCTTCGTACCATCGTGATCGAGGAAGTAGGGAAGGTCGTCATTGCATGGGTCGGAATAGTAGAGGAAGCCGCCTTCTTTCACGATCAGATCGCGGGTGTTGACGCTCGGAAACGAGCGGCAGTTCCAGCCAAGGGGCCGCTTGCCGGTCAGCTTCTTGTAAAGTGCGATCGCTTCATGAAGCTGACGCTCCTCCTCCTCGCGGGGCATCGTCGAATATTCGCTCCAGCGAAGACCATGGCCGAGAAGATCGTGACCGCGTGCGTTCATCCATTCGATGACCGTTGGATTTCTTTCGAGCGCAACAGCGCAAGCTGAGATCGTCACCGGAATGTCGTAGCGATCAAACAACCGCGCCAGGCGCCACACGCCGGCGCGGCTGCCATATTCGAAATGCGTCTCGGTGCCGAGGTCGCGTACCGGAGGGCTGTTCGGGATATTGTATTCGCCCCAATTGTCGTTCCGGCCGTCTTCGAGCCAGGAATATTCCGAGCCTTCCTCGTAATTCAGCACGAGGTTGATGGCGAGCTTGGCCCGACCCGGCCAGGTAATCACCGGCGGCTTCGGGCCGTAGCCCACAAAATCGCGCAATTGATCTTTTGTGACAGCGGTCATCACTTTCCCTCGCTTTGAAGTTCGTTTTCGATGATCCAATCCATGTAGTCGTGGAAGGACTGCCTGGCGCTGCGCGGCCGCCAGCTCGTATCCCGCTCGATTCGAGCGATGTCGTAGGCGCCCCACATGCCGTCCTTCAGCGAAACGTCCTGAATGATATTGGCGGTCTCTGCCGGGCTGACTTCAATTTTCAGGCCGGGCGCACGTTCCTTCGCCCATTCGATGACATCACCTATGGTAGACGTTTCGCCGCTTCCGATATTGTAGTGGCGGTAGCGAAGGCGCTCCGCAAACAGGAGCGCAATGATCGCTTCGGCGACATCGGTCGAACTCAGGTAATCGCCGACGGGCTCCAGGCTGTTCGGCCGGATGGTCTCGCCGGCAAGCGCCATATGCGCGACCCGGTTGGGCACATGCCGGAAATTGCGGCTTCCCGTCACGCGGTCCATTGGCCCGTAGACCGAGGCGAGCCTGACCGATGCCGCCGACAGGCCGAACAGATCGGCATAACGGTTGACCACCATCTCGGCGGCAAATTTGGAAATCCCGTAAAGCGTCAGCGGTGCGACGTAGCCGTCTTCCGGCAGGGGCTCTCCCGTCCAGTCCGGACCGTGATGACGGTAGATCGCACCGGAGCTCACGTAGACGATGCGCTTCAGATCGGCCTGCCGACGCGCCCATTCGAGGATGTGCACCGTGCCCATGAGATTGACGTCGACGATCCGAGCGGGATCCTCGGCCTCCGGCTGACGCTTCGCTTCAGCCGCGCTTCCCCGCGAGATCGGGGTAATAGTCGCACCATGCACGACGTATCGGATGTCGTGGCTGTCGAGCGCGTCTGCCCATTGGCTTGGATCGCAGATATCGCCTGTAATTACCGAGAGGCGGTCACGAACCGGCGCGAAATAGCGTTCCGCCATGGCATCCAGACCGGCGCGGTCCAAGATGACGACGCGCGCCTTGGGATCGCGGTCAAGCCATGCCCGCGCAAGGACGCTCATTACAAAGCCGGTGCCGCCGGTGACAAGAAGGGTCATCCTAAAATCCATCAAAGATTTCAACAACAAATGTCAGCGTGTCGCGTAGCCGCCGTCGGCCAGCAGATCGGTGCCGGTCACGAACGAGGCGTCTGACGACAGAAGGAAGGTAGCGGCGGCAGCGATTTCGTCGGGCTGGGCGATGCGCCCCAGCAAATGCGCCGGCCCGAGACTGGCATTGGCCGTATCGAGATCGGGCCATCGCTGCAGCAGCCTCGGGGTTGCGACAGCGCCCGGAGAAAGACTGTTGACGCGAATGCCATCGGCCGCGTGATCAACCGCCATGGCTTTCGCCAGATGCACGAGACCTGCTTTGGCGGCGCAATAAGCGACGGCCTTTCCGACCGCCACATGCGCAAATTGTGATGCGATGAAGACAACCGAACCGCCGCCAGCGGCAACCATTGCCGGAAGCACGTGCTTGCTGGCCAGAAAGGCGCCGGTCATGCTGACGTCGACCTCGAGCCGCCACTGCTGTTCAGGCAGATTGATGACGGTGCCATCGAACGATGGCGCGGCCGCATTGTGCACAAGACCATCGAGGCGACCGAAACGTGCCAACCCGGCCTCCACCGCGGTGTGGACCGACCAGCTGTCGGTCACATCGCAGCGAATGCCGATCGCCGCTGATCCCAATTCCTCGGCGAGTGCCGTGGCTCCTTCAAGAGAGTGATCGGCGCAGATTACAGACGCTCCCTCCCCCACACAGCGGCGCGCGATCGCTGAACCGATGCCGCTTGCCGCGCCGGTTAGGAAAACAACCTTGCCTTCGAGGCGTGACGCGAGCGCAGTCATGATGCGAGAACCTTTGAAAGCCCCTGTTGCGGCGGGAACGGCCGCTGGCGCGCGATAAATTGACCGCGGCCGGGTTCGGCAAGAATCCTGCCGTCGTCCCAGACGACGTCGCCGCGCGAGATTGTCATGATCGGCCAGCCCTTCACGACCTGCCCTTCATAGGGCGTGTAGTCAGTCGCGTGATGCAGCAGCGAATTGGTGATCGTCACGCTGCGGTCCGGGTCCCAGATCGCGATATCGGCATCTGCGCCGACGGCGATCCTGCCTTTGCGGGGGTAGAGACCGAACAGCCGGGCCGGAGCACCGGCGGTCAGATCGGCGAATTTCTGCAGCGAGATCCGGCCGCCGTTGACGCCAACCGAAAACAGCAAGGCAAGGCGGGTCTCGATGCCCGGGATGCCATTCGGGATTCGATGGAAGGGCGTCCCCGGACCGCCGGCGATCTTGTCGGCATAGTCGCAGGGCGAGTGATCCGAGGTGAAAACCTCGAGGGTACCGTCGAGAATGCCCGCCCAGATCGCAGGCTGGTTGGACTTGTCGCGCGGAGGCGGCGTGCAGACGCATTTGGAGCCGGACAGATCGTGCGTGTCGATATCTTCGGCCGAGAGGAAGAGATATTGCGGGCAGGTCTCGGCGTAAATAGGCAGCCCGCGCGCCTTGGCGCGGCGGATTTCCTCGACAGCGCCGGCCGCCGCCACGTGGCTGACGAGGATCGGGGTCTCGATCAGCTCGGAGAGGCTGATGGCCCGGAAGGTTGCCTCACGGTCTCCGATTTCCGAATGCGCCTTCTCATGATAGCGAAGCTCAGTCTTGCGAGCGGCGATGAACTTTTCGGTCAGCCAGCGAATACAGGCATCGTTTTCCGCGTGGACCATGACCATTGCGCCCTGCGAGCGGGCGAGGTCGAGGACATTGAGCACCTCATAATCATCGAGCTTTAGACCGTCATAGCTCAGGTAGATCTTGATCGAGGTGCAGCCTTCCGCGATCAGGCCAGGAATTTCGTCGCGCAGCACCTCGGCCGAGGGATCGCCGACGATCAGGTGGAAGCCATAGTCGATACGCGCTTTCGGGCGGGCGCGTTCATGGTAGTCCTCGACGATTTCTCTGAGCGACTGACCGCGCATCTGCATGGCGAAGGGCACGACGGTCGTCGTACCGCCGCAGAGCGCCGACAGGGTCCCAGTATTGAAATCATCCGCTGTTGATTTGCCTTCCCATGGCTGCTGGTCCATGTGGCAATGGCTGTCCACACCGCCAGGCAGCACCAAGCGGCCTTCTGCCGAGACCTCGCGCAGGCCTTTCGGCAGGTTCGGTTCGAGGGCGGCGATCACACCGTTTCGAATGCCGACGTCGATCTGCTTCGTGGCGTCAGGGAGAACGACGCGGCCCCCTCGAATGACCAGGTCATACGGCTGCTGCGAATTCATTCGGTTCCTCCCGAAGCGAGGCATGGTTTCACGCCGACAGAAGAACGGCGCAGAAGATTGAAGCAGGCAGCAAGGGCAACCAGAAATGCGCTGCTGCCGAGAAGGATGAAGAGGGCTTGCGGGGCAAATATATCCATGAGGCCCGCCGCAGCGCCGGGCGTCATGATGTTGCCGACCGAGTAGAGCAGGAGCAGACTGCCGGATGCGGAAACCATGTGCCGGCTGTCGAGCTGGGAATTGGCATAGGCGATGCCGACGGGGTAGATCGTTAGCGCGATTGCGCCGTAGGCGAAAAACAACGCATGAAGAAGGCCTTGCGATCGCATGCCGGGCCAGGCGATCGTCGCGCAAAGGCATGCCGTTGCCAGTCCCTGCAAAAGCAGCAGCAGGCGACGATCCATTCTGTCGGACAGCCATCCTGCAGGTGCCTGGGCCAACATGCCGCCCATACTAAAGGCGGTGACGAGTGTCACGGCGGACGCCGCCTCGAGGCCGACCCGCTCGCCATAGATGGGCGTCATCGTATAGACGTTCATATTCGTCATGCCCGACTGAAACACGCTGACGACGGTGACCGGGGCGAGACGCACCAGTTGCCAGATGCCATATCGATCCGTCGAGGTCGCGGTGCTTGCACCCTCGATTGGCGCGGGAAGAGGCAGAGCCGGCCAGCAACCGCCAAGGAAGCGGGCGTAGAAGAATCCCGAGAGGATTACCAAGAGCGCAATCGGGAAAAGGTGGGGCGAATGCGGACCGGCTGCCTCGACAAACAACTGGCCGAACAAGACGGCAAGCGACGTCATCAGCATGTAGAGCGAGAAAAAGGCGCCTCGATTGCGTTGGTCGGCATAGAGGTTGATCCAGCTCTCGGAAATGACGAAGAGCGTTGCGATCGCAAAGCCGTTGATTAACCGAAGGCAAAACCAGAGCGGCATCGCAGCGGTCAGCATGTATCCGCATGTTGCAAAGGCTGCGAGCAATGCCATCGACAGGAAAGCGCGCTCATGCCCAAGGCGAGACACCAGAAAGCGGGCCGAAAGGCATCCCGCCAGGAAGCCAATCGGGAAAGCGGTCAGCAGCAGCTGGACAATACGGACGCTGATCGACGGATCGCTCAAGTGAAGTGAAACGGTCGTGGTCAAGAGTGCGTTGCCCGTGCCGATGACACAGATACTCGCCATTATGGGAATGATTGCCCGAAAGCGCGCGGCCCTGTGCCATGCTTCAGCGATCGACCTGCCGAATCCACGCATCGGTTAGGCCTTCTCGACCGGTGCAAGAACCGATGGACGTGCTGCGAGCTCGGCTGCCTCAATGTGGCAGGCGATTTCGTGCGTTTCGGACATCTTTCTAACGGGTGGGGGTACGGTGTCGCAAATGGTTCCAACTTTGCGATGACACCGCGTGGAGAACCGGCAGCCAGCCGGCACGTTCACCGGGCTTGGCGTCTCGCCCGTCAGGCGGATCCGTTCCCGCGGCGCCTCGTCGGGATGCGGACTGCGGATCGCCGACAGCAGAGCTTCCGTATAGGGATGCGCGCCTTCACCGAAGACCTCCTCCACCCTGCCCTGTTCCATGATCTTGCCCAGATACATGACGACGACCTTGTCGGCGACGTGGCGCACGAGGGCGAGGTCATGGCTGATGAACAGCATCGTGGCGTGCTTGTCATGCTGGATATCAAGCAAAAGGGTTACGATAGCTGCCTGCACCGAGACGTCCAGTGCCGAAACGGGTTCGTCGGCGACGATCAGCGACGGATCCGCGGCAAACGCTCGCGCGATTGCAATGCGCTGCTTTTGCCCGCCGGAGAGCTGGTTGGGCTTTCGGTCGGCGACTGCCGGTGACAGGCGCACCATTTCCAGGAGCTCGCGAACACGTTGCTCAATTTCGGCCTTCCCCTTGCGGATGCCGAATTTCTTGATCGAACGGCGAATGGAAAACGCTGCCGCATGGGAGGGATTGAGCGTGCTGTCGGGATTCTGGAAAATCATCTGAATCTGCTGCAGCAACGGCCGGGGCCGGTCGCGCGCCTGCAGCTCGGCGATGTTTTCGCCGGCCATGCGGATCTCCCCCGACGTCGCCCGGTCGAGGCCGGTCACGATGCGGGCGAGCGTTGACTTGCCGCAGCCGGATTCGCCGACCAATGCAACGATCTCAGCTTTTCCGGCCTCGAAGGAAACTAACTCATTGGCCTTGACTGTCTTCTGATAGCCGATCGGATAGACCTTGCTGACGTCGGACAGCGAGATCGCAGTTGTTTTCGGCCCGAGATCGGACCCGGCCGGCGCCAAGGTTTGAACAGGCTCGGAAAGCTCCTGCCACCGTGCGCAACGGACAAGGTGATCCTCAGCCGCCGGTTCGAGGGCAAGCCCCGGCCGATCGCAGAGACCTGCGGCGAAGCTTGCGCAGCGCGGTGCAAAAAGACAGCCTTGCGGCCGTTCGGACGGCAGAGGAATATGACCGGGAATGGCAGCGAGGGTGCGGCTGCGCTTGTCGCCCGTGATATCGGGAATGCAATCGATCAGGCCGCGCGTATAAGGATGCTTCGGCCGACGAAAGACCTCGCCGGTCGTCCCCTCTTCAACCATTTCGCCTGAATACATGATCCCAAGGCGATCACAGCTCTCGGCAATGAGACCGAGATTGTGCGAGATGAACAGGAGGCTCGTCGAATAGCGCTGTCTCAGTTCGGCGATGAGATCGATCACGGCTGCTTCGACGGTCACATCAAGCCCGGTCGTCGGCTCGTCGAGCAACAGCAGCGATGGCTTGGCGAGCAATGCCATGGCAATGACCACACGCTGCTGCTGGCCGCCCGAAAGCTGGTGCGGGTAACGCTTCAGCATATCGCCGGGGTCGGGCAGGCGCACGTCGCCCAGCATGGCTTCCGCCATCGCCATCGCTTCCTGCTTGGTCGCGCCAAGGTGAAGAAGGGGAACTTCCGCAAGCTGCGCGCCGATCGTCTTCACCGGATTGAGCGCGCTCATCGGGTCCTGATAGACCATGGCGATCTGCCGTCCCCGGATCGACCGCAATTCCTTCGGGGAGGCGCCGACGAGCTCCTTGCCGTTGAAGCGGATGCTGCTGTTGGCGATCGCCCCGGTATTGCCGAGATAGCCCATGATCGCCATGGCCGTCGTGCTCTTGCCGCAGCCGGACTCGCCGACCAGGCCATAGCTCTCACCCGCCTTGACACTGAAAGACAAATCCGGAATGGCGACCACCGTCTCGGCCTTGCCGCGGAACTCGATCCGCAGGTTCTTGATGTCGAGAACAGGCGCGCGGTCGATCATAGGTGTGACGGACATGGCCGCTCCTTGACGATTTGACGCTATAACGTTCATGGCTTCCATGCCTCACGCATACCGTCGGCCAGCAGGTTGAAGCCGAGAACCAGGGTCACGAGCGCAAACGACGGAATGAGGGACATGTGCGGCCAGACATTGAGAACCGTCACGCTCTCCTTCACCATACCGCCCCAATCCGGGTTCGGTGGCGGCAGGCCGAGGCCAAGGAAGCCGAGGATACCTATCGTGATGATGGTGTAGCCAATGCGCAGGCAGGCGTCGACGATGAGCAGGCTACGGCAATTCGGCAGCAGCTCGACGATCATGATGTAGAGCGTGCTCTCAGCCCTAAGCTTTGCCGCCGCGACGTATTCCTGCTCCTTCAGTCCGAGCACAAGGCCGCGTGTAATACGGCCGATCCCCGGGGCGGAGGCGATTGTCGTCGCGATGACGATATTGAGCACCGACGGACCGATATTGGCGATCAGAATGACGTAAATGACCAGAACCGGAAATGCCAGGATGATGTCCGAGAAGCGGCTGATCAGCACATCGATCCAACCGCCGTAGTAGCCGGCGACCATGCCCATCGTGATGCCGACGATCATGGCGACGGCAACCGACAGTGGTGCGACGGATAGGACCGTGCGGGCGCCGAAGATGAGGCGTGAAAGCACGTCACGGCCCAAGACATCCGTGCCCAGCCAATGCGCGGCGGACGGATAAGGATTGGCCATTGCCATGACGTCCGAGTCCGTCGGTGACGGGAGCGGAAGGATGGGCGCAAGCAGGGCCGCCAAGACCCAGAACAGGACGAGCGAAAGGCCAACGACTGCGGTGCGTGAATGGAAAATGCGCATCCAGTTGGGCCGAGCGGCGCGTTTCGGCGGTGCAACTACGGCTTCCGCAATATTGTCTTGAACAGCCATTATCATTTCACCCGGATACGTGGATCGAGCAGCATGTAGCCGAGGTCGCCGAGGAGCTGCGTGATGACGGCGATGGCAACGGTGATCAGCGTCGCGGCCTCCAGGGTCGCAATGTCGCCGAAGAGGCTCGCATCGAGGATGAGGCGACCGAAGCCGGGATAGGCGAAGACGAGCTCGGTGACGACGACACCGCTGATCAGAAAGTTGATCTGCAGGAGGAGCACGGTGAACGGCGCGATCATCGCGTTGCGCAGAGCGTGCCCGAGCACCATGCGGCGGGTACTCATGCCCTTCAGAATCGCGGTCCTGATATAAGGCCGCTCCATCACGCCGATCATCGAGACGCGGATCATGCGGGCGACATAGCCGAAGTCGTAGATGACGAGGACCGCGACAGGCAGGACGAACTGATAGGGAACCGCCCAGCCGCCATCGTTGTTTAGGGGACTGGTGCCGGGAAGAACCGGCCAGAGGATCACGAAGAGGGTGACCAGGAAGACCCCTGATGCGAATTCGGGAATGGACGTGAAGGTGATGCAGATGACCGACAGTGTCCGGTCGAGCGCGCCGCCCTCTTTCAGCCCCGAGAGGATGCCGAAGATGATCGACAGCGGCACGATCAACAGAAATGCCAGTCCAGCGAGGATGGCGGTATTGCCGAGGCGGTCCCAGATCACGTCGTTGACCGGCAGCTTGTTCAGCGTCGAATAGCCGAAATTGCCGAAATACTGCGCGCCGCGGGGATCTTTGAAGTTCAAACCGGTGCTCGGATCCTGCAGCGGATCCGGGAGGGCGCCGACCAGTATGCCAAGCCAGCGTCCGTAGCGCACTGGCAAAGGATCATTTGCCTTCAATTTTTCGGTAAGAAGGTCGACCTGCTGCTGGGTCGCGAAAGGACCGAGCGATTTGCGCGCGACGCTGCCTGGAGTGAATTCACAGACGGCGAAGACGAGAAACGACGCACAGAGCATCGTCACCAACATCATCACCAGTCGTTTAAGGAGGAAGTTCGCCATAGCCGGAGGAATCCGAATGTCTAGGCACAGCACCCGACCACGCGAACGCGGCCGGGCGCCGGCTGGGAGATTACGCCGAGATCGCGTACTGATGCGCGAAGATGTACTGCGAAGGGTGCAGCTCGAAGCCCTTGACCTTCTTGTCCATGACCGTCGAGAAGACGCGCCAGAACGGCTGAACGATCGGGCCGTCGTCCTGCATGATCGCCTCGATCTTCGCCATGACCTTACTGCGCTCCTTCGGATCCAGGATGCCTTCTGCTTCCGTGAGCAGCTTGTCGAACTCCGGATTGGAATAATTCGACTCGTTCCAGGCCGCGTTGGAGCGATAGGCAAGTGCCAGGGTCATGATCGCCAGCGGGCGATGCCCCCAGGCCGTCAAGCTGAAGGGAGCGGTCGTCCAGACTTCCCAATACTGGGCGCTTGGAAGCGCCTTGATATTGATCTTGACTCCGATGTCCTTGAACTGTTCGGCGAGCACCTGCGCCGTGTTGAGCTCCCAGATCGGGTCCGGACGAGTGACCATGTCAAACTCGAAGCCATCAGGGTAACCAGCATCAGCAAGCAGCTTCTTTGCCTTTTCGATGTCCCGCGGATATTTGGGAAGAGCCGCATATTCGGGATGCGACGGGGCAACGTGATGATCTTCGGCCGGAATGCCGGCGCCCAAAAGCGCAGTCTGGATGACCTTGTTACGATCAATCGCATAACGCATCGCCTGGCGCACGCGCTTGTCCTTGAACTGCTCGATTTCCGGATGCATGCGGGCGACGACAGTCTGGGTTGTTTCAACCTTATAGACCGTGACATGCGGGAAGTTTTGCATCGAGTTGATCTGGACGGCGTCGGCTTCTGACAGGCCATCGACCTGCTTGGAGGCGATCGCCGCGATACCGGCGCCCGGGTTGTCGCCAAGGTCAACATATTCGAAGGTTTCAAGATAGGGACCCGTGCCCCAATAATCCGTGCGGGCTTTGTATTTCGCACCCTTGCCGACAACATATTCCGTCAGAGTGAACGGACCTGTGCCGTTGGCATCCGGGCCGAAGGTTCCGTTTTCAGCCGGGTCGATAATAGCCATCGGGTAATGATAGAGGTGCTCGGGGACCGCGATCTGCGGCATGGAACAGTTGAGACGAACGGTGTAGTCGTCAACCTTCTCGATGGCGTTGTCCGCCCAGAGCTTGCTCGACTTCTTCGGATTGCCCTTCTCGTCCTTTTCGCCCGTTTCGTATTCCTGGACGAGATAGCCGGTAAAGAGGCCAAGCATCGAGGAGCCGATCGCGGGATCACACACGCGCTTCAGGTTCCAGATAACGTCGTCAGCCGTCAGGGGCTTGCCCTTGCGCCATTTGACGTCCTTCCGGACATGCAGCGTCCAGGTCTTCAGGTTGTCACTGACCTCCCACTTTTCGAGGAGATAAGGATGGGTGATGTTGTTGCGATCGGTAAACGTCAGATATTCGCAGACCTGGCGAATAACGTTCGACTTCTCTGCAAAGTCGGCGAGATGAGGGTCTTTGATTTCCATGCAGCGCATGCCGATGCGCAGGTTGCCGCCCTTCGGCATATCGTCAGCTTTCGCCGCGGTATCGGACATCGGGACGCCTGCTAGGGCGTAGGCGGCACCCGCGGAAACGCCGAGAAGAGTGGCCTTGCGGAGAAATTCGCGGCGGCCGATCGAGCCGTTCGACATCTGGTCTACGAGCGTGGGAATGTAGGAATGCTGCTTCTTATCCAAGTTAGTGGTCTCCTAGTTCGTGCATAACTGTTCCAATTTTTATTGGTAGGACCGGATCGGTGATTGCTTCACCGGGCGCGGTCACAGCGGACTTTGTGTCCGTCAGCCGTTCCGTCTTTTGGAAAAGTAAAACGGCACGAACCTCTGTCATATGCATCGACTCGACATCTTTTGTGCGCGAATCGACATTGTTCAGGCTCCGAGCATCTCCCGCCGTTTCTCTTCCTTTCTGGTCGCCGCGGGACTTTCGCGAAACCGCTCGCGATAGAAGCGGCTGAAATGAGAGGCAGACTGATATCCGCAGATTTCGGCGATTTGGCTGATTGCCAGTTCCGTGTAGACAAGCAGCTCGCGCGCACGCTGCATCCGCAATTCAATGTAAAACTTTGAAGGGCTTTTCCCGAGATTGGAGTGAAACAGGCGCTCCAGCTGCCGAAGCGAAAGCGCCACACTGTCAGCAAGATCGGAAATCTCGACCGGCTCGCCCAGACTGCCTTCCATGCGTCTGATCACGAAGGCCAGCTTGGTATTCTTTATGCCGAATCTGTCCTCAGGCGACATGCGTTGCACGTCATCCTGCCTGCGGATGCGCGCATGGTTGAACTGATCGGAGATCAACGATGCAAGCTCGCGACCTTCAACGGCCGCGATAAGGTAGAGCATCATGTCGAGGGTGACGGTGCCGCCCGACGACGTGAGAAACCGGCCGTCGATCGCAAAAATGTCATCGGTGGCCAGGCAGTTGGGAAACTCGCTACGAAAGCTTGCAAGCGATTCCCAGTGGACGGCGCAGCGACGCCCCTCCAACAAGCCGGCTTTTGCGAGGAAGAACACGGCGGTGCTGACCGCACCGAGGACGCAGCCTTCGGAATAAATTCGGCGCAGCCAGGCGAAGACATTGGTGTCGTACGCGTCGGCATAATTGATCCCGGCGCAGAGGATGACGATGTCGCATCGTGGCGCCCGGGCGATCGGCGCATCGGCATCGAAGCCAAGTCCGCTGCTCGACTTCACGTGAGTACCGTCGGCCGAAAGCACGACCCACTCGAATGCCTTTCTCTTTGTCAGCCGGTTGCCTTGGCGAAGCGAGTCCAGTGCGGCAGCGAAGGTCATCAGGGGAAAGTCGGGAACGAGATAAAAACCGATGCGGATCGGCCGGCGGCTTTGTGCCAGCTGTTTCAGGCTATAGGTTTGCTCAGGCATCTAGAGATTCCAAACTTCTGCGCGGCCGAATTGCCAAAGATCTGCTGGCGGATGCGTCGGCCTCTTTGTTTGCCGCAGCATAAGAGCCCGGCTTATCTGTGACCATCACACGAGCGCAAAGCCATCGCCAGTGCATAATTTGCGGATGAACCGCAGTGTTGCTGGCACCGCCGCTGAGCACCGGAGAGAACAAAGTTTCCAGCAGTTTTGTACAAAATAGTCTTTGTTTTGAGTGGAATAGCTCTTGTCGCCAACTGGACTGGCCGGTACTTTTACCCCACTGTTTTTCCGCCACTACTACTATTTGCCAGAGGAGTAGTGGCCTCGGTTAATTATGGAACGATCACTCTATAACGAAGGAGCAGGCTTGCGAGAGTTGGCTCGGAGGCGCGCGATGGGATGCTCATAGGCCAGCCGTTACAGAGATCGTTTGCCACTACCGCCGTCCGCCTATCCCGAAGCGCGGAGGGCGACGTGTAGCACACTGAAGCCGTATGTTTCGATCCCGATTTAGCGAAACAGCAGCAGCGAGAGCAGGCAGGATGCGCGGCTACAGTGTCCTGTGAGCCGCAAAGGCATTAGAATTGGGTGTTCGTCGTCCGCGCGGTCGACGACCCTGTCAACCAGCGGGCGAAAGGCCTGCCTAACGGGGATGAAAAGATGAACGATGGCCATAACAATAGTTCACAAGAAGGCACCACCCGCAGGGGTGTGCTCTTAGGTGCCGGTACTGTAGCCGCCGCAATGGGGTTTCAGGCGGGGTCCTCAAATCCAGCTGAAACAGCACAGGCCGCTGCTACCCCGCAACCGATTCCGCCGGCCGACAAGGTGGATCTGGTTCACAAGAGAGCTACCGTCAACGGCGTTCGACTGCACTATGTGACCGTGGGAACGGGTCCCGTTGTTTTATGCATGCATGGTTGGCCGCAGAACCACCGCGAGTTCCTTCCGATCATGGAAGCGTTCGCTGACAGGTATACGTTCATCGCCCCCGATCTTCGCGGCTATGCAGATAGTGACAAGCCCTTTGACGGATACGAACCTGAAACCATCGCACGAGATATGATGGAATTGGTGGATGTGGAAAACGTGCAGAAATTTCATATCCTGAGTCATGATCTCGGAGGGCCGCCTTCCGTTGCACTCGCCTTTTTGGCGTCGGATCGAGCCCTTTCTTTGTCGACTATTGAAACGCCGTTTTTCGGCTTGAGTTTCCCCGGTTACGTGGACCCGAGGGTTCCCTATTGGCATCTTGGCATGCACATGAACATGGACGTAACGCGGTTTCTGGTTGAAGGCCGTGAAGAGCAGTACCTTCGTCATTTCTTCCGGGACTTCGCCTACAACCCGGCGGCAATTCCAGAGGTTGAAGTGCAACGCTATGTAATGCAGATGCGTCAGCCAGGGAATCTCCGAGCCAGCTTGAACCATTATGGATACATTCCGCAAATGGCCGCGCAGACAGCCGAATTGACGAAGAAGAAACTTACTGTCCCGATGCTGGCATGGGGAGGCAGCAGTTCATTTGGGTCGCATTGTATTGACAGCGCAAAAGCAATTGCGACTTCTGCTCAAGGCGGCGTTATTGATGAATGCGGCCACTGGGTTTTTGAGGAAAAACCACAATTCATCCGCGACGAACTCGAGAAATTCTGGGGGTCTATAAAATAGACGTCTCACGGGCTGCGAGGCATTTCCTGATCAAGTGAAGGAATGAAGGATCTTCCTTCTCCGCTGCCGGCATCGGGATGCCTCTGCCATTTGCGCGATCCGTCTCAACAATAAAACACCGTCTTTACCGGCGGCACGAGCGGCATCGGCCTCGAAACCGCTCGAACGCGAGGTCGCCCGAATTGATATGCTTGGTCCGCATATGTGAAATGAGAACATCCGGCCGAGCGATCGTGGGCTGCCGCCCGGCGACCATGTTGTTGTAGCGAACCGTCTAAAGCTTTTGCTGATGCCGCCAGCTACCGGGAGTTATTCCGTATATCTGCTTGAATACTCTCGAAAAATGCGCCTGATCCGCAAAGTCGCAGGCAGCGGCGATTTCGGCAATCGGCTGATTGCCCATAAGCATGCTTAGCGAACGCTGCGCACGATGTTCGAGCAGCCAGCGGTGTGGCGTTCGTCCCGTGGCACACTTGAATGCCTTTATAAAATAGCTGAGCGACAGGCCGCAGTGCGCGGCGACCTCGGTCACACGAACATCTCGTCCGGAGTTATCAGAAAGATAGGACGTAGCTGCATTCAGCTGGCGCGCGGACAGTCCTTTTCGCCTCTGCATCGGCGCATCCATGCCGCCGTAGTGCGATGCCATGTGCGTCTGTAGTGCCAGCATGACGTAATCTACAAACAGGCGGTCCGTCGGAGCCCCTCTTTCGAGGGCTGGCGCCAGCGCCTGCGCCAGCGACCGCACGACGGGATCATCGAGTCCGCGATCATGCGTGTGGGCGGCGAAGCTCAGCTTGCCTTGCTCCCGCGCAAAATCCTCCAGAACCGATCTCGGGATACTGAAACGGACATTCTCAAAAGCAGAACCGTGCATTGCAACGCCAATCCTCTGTCAGGTCAGTGATTGCAGCAAAGACGTCTGAATGTGCGCTATAGTACATCAGATGCTTGCCACGGCATAGAGAGTGCCGCCCGAAATCGCGAGCCGAGTTATGGCCCAACAACCATCTGCTGGACAGCGCCTCGGTCGCCAAAGGGCCTTAGTGATGGCGTTATGGAACGACCGGGCCACAATTGTCAACGGCAAGGTAACTAATCCATAGGTGTGGGTCTGCTCGGGCATTCCCTGCTCTCGCCCTTTAAGAGCTCCTACGCTTTGAGACTTTACGTTACGTGACGAAACAATTGCGCCAAGACCGGCCGTATTCCCCACTGACGGCTGTCTGTTTCGCCCGCAGTCCACAATTTGATTAAGCCAATATCCGTCGGCGATGCAGCCTTTCCGGATCGGCGCGCAACGCTAAAGCGGCCGCGCCGAATGGCACAGTTTTATCCTAATGAGAAACATTTCGCTCAATCGATTCCGTCCGAGTTTGACTAAGCTCACTGCTTTCTATCGAAGGGGATTGACCATGCCGACCAACGCGACTCCCACCCCCGGTTCGACGTTGATTTCACCGAAGGACCACACGCTGCTCATGATCGATTTTCAGTCGCAGATGTCATTTGCGACGAAGTCGATCGATGCCATCATGCTCCGCAACAATGCCGCCCTGGTTGCCCATGCCGCTGCCGGTTTCGGCGTCTCGACGATCCTGACAACCGTTGCCGAGAAGACCTTCTCGGGGCCGATGTTCGACGAGATCACGAGCCCCTTCCCGCAGCAGAAGCTGTTCGACCGAACCTCTATGAATACCTGGGAGGACGCTGCGGTCATCGAAGAGGTTAATCGCATCGGTAAGAATCGTTTGGTCTTCTGTGGTCTGTGGACGTCGGTATGTATCGTGGGGCCGACACTGTCGGCACTCGATCAAGGTTTCGAGGTGTACATGATCACGGATGCCTGTGGTGATGTATCCGCAGAGGCTCACGAGCGCGCTATCGAGCGCATGATTCAAGCGGGCGTGCGGCCGATGACGTCTCTGCAATACCTGTTGGAGCTGCAGCGTGATTGGGCACGCACCGAGACCTACGACATGACGACCGGCATTGCCAAGAAGTTTGGCGGCGCCTACGGCCTCGGCATCATCTATGCCAAGACCATGTTCGGCGTCTCCGAAGGACACTAATCCTCCCGAAATAGGTAGCTCGCCGCTCGCCGGACTTTCTGAATGGTTCCTTAGATCGGAACCGCTCTAAGGAGAAAACCATGCAGAAGCCAAATACAGCCACGTCGTGCGTACTATAGGAGATACTGCGCTTTAAACGGCGGGCGCGATTTTGTTGCGCATCGGAGGAAGTTCCCATGAAAGTCTACCTGCTCTCGTTAGGCGCCGGCCTGCTGGTCGGGGTCGTTTACAGTCTGCTAAACGTTCGGTCGCCGGCGCCGCCGGTAATCGCACTCGTCGGTTTGTTTGGCATTCTCATCGGAGAGCAAGCGGTGCCCTTGGCAAAGCGCGTGTTCTCGGGCGAACCGATCAGCATATCCTGGTTCAACGCACACTGCATGCCGCATGTATTCGGCGAGCTTCCAACCGGCGCGGGCCGCAAGCAGGCCCAGGCCAGTCGCCAATCCGGGGAGACCGGTTGATGCCAATCGGTAGGGGTTATCGTGTTCGAGCTGGCCATGTTGCCGGAGCATTCGCGCTGGTCGCCCTTTATGATCTCCGGAAGCGACTGGTTTGAGGTGATGCGGAGACTATGACGAAGAACATGGAAACAGCCCCGCAAGCCCCTGCGCAAGGCGGCTTTGGCCCGCTCCGCCAGCCGGTTTTCGCCGTGCTTTGGGCGGCGAGTGTTTTGGGAAACACCGGTACCTTTATCCGTGACGTTGCCAGTTCGTGGCTGGTGACGGACCTTTCGGACGCGCCCGCCGCCGTCGCCATGGTGCAGGCAGCCGGTACCTTGCCTATCTTCTTGCTCGCCATACCGGCGGGCGTCATGTCCGATATTCTGGACCGGCGCAAATTCTTGATCGTCATTCAACTTGGACTTGCAGCAGTCAGCGCGACGTTGGTGGCATTGTCATATAGCGGACTACTATCCGTAAGCTCCCTCGTCGCGCTGACATTTATGGGAGGCATCGGAGCCGCGCTGATGGGCCCGACATGGCAGTCCATCGTCCCCGAGCTTGTTCCAAGGGAGTCCCTGAAAAGCGCTGTCGCCTTGAACTCGCTGGGTGTCAATATTGCGCGGTCTATCGGGCCTGCGGCCGGTGGCTTTCTGCTTGCTGCATTCGGCGCGGCGTTGACTTACGGCATTGATGTTCTCAGCTACGTATTCGTCATCGCCGCGCTCATCTGGTGGCCCCGGCCCCGGGATGCGGACGATGCATTGTCGGAACGTTTCTTCGGCGCATTTCGGGCTGGCCTGCGCTACGCGCGGGCGAGCCGTGAACTCCATATCGTGCTTTTGCGCGCAGCGATTTTCTTCGCCTTCTCCAGCTCCATCTGGACACTGCTACCACTATTGGCCCGCAACAATCTCGGGGGAGACGCAAGGTTCTATGGGCTTCTGCTTGGCGCGGTAGGGGTAGGCGCAATAGTTGGTGCATTCCTGCTGCCGACATTGCGCCGGCGTTTCGACAATGACGGTCTGCTGCTGCGTGCGGCGGTAGTGACCTCGATCGTCATGATGATCTTGTCGTTCGCTCCACCGCAATGGATTGCCATTCTCGTCCTGGTCATCCTTGGAGGGGCGTGGATCGTCGCGCTCACGACCTTGAATGGTGCGGCCCAGGCTATCCTTCCGAATTGGGTACGCGGCCGTGCGCTCGCGGTCTATTTGACGGTTTTTAACGGCGCAATGGCGGCCGGTAGTATCGGATGGGGTGCGGTGGCGGAAGCCGTCGGCATTTCAACCACCCTTCAAGTAGGTGCTGTCGGGCTCTTCCTCATTGGGATAGTCCTCAATCGGATCAAGCTTCCCGCGGGCGAGGCCGACCTCGTGCCTTCCAACCACTGGCCCGAACCTTTGACAGCCGAACCCGTCGAGCATGACCGGGGGCCTGTCTTGATCTTGATCGAATATAGGGTCCACAAGGAGCAGCAGGCCGAGTTCCTGAAATTTCTTGCTCAACTCTCGGCCGAGCGCAGACGCGACGGCGCCTACAACTGGGGAGTGACCGAAGACGCGGCCGATCCTGAGAAAATCGTGGAATGGTTTCTGGTGGAATCTTGGGTCGAGCACTTGCGCCAGCACAAACGGGTTTCCAAAGCCGATGCCGATCTTCAGCAGGAGACGCTGAAATATCACGTCGGCCCTGAGAAACCCGTTGTCCGGCATCTCCTGTCAACGGACGCCCGTCGAAACCTCAATCCGGAAAATAATTCGCAAAAGCCGTGAGCGGGACTGACCGAGCGCTTGCAGACTTGGCCGGGTGCAATCGCTCCCCAAGACGAGATCAGGACTCCGGCCAAGCCATCATTGAGAGTGTCACGAATTTATGCAGTTGTTCGCGAGCCACACCCGCCTTGGCTTGAACTGCCATTCCCTGAACAAGCGTAACAATGTAGTTCGCAGCCTCTGCAGGAGTAGCATTGGGAAGCATGGGGCCTTTCCCGAGGGTTCGCTCGAATGCCTCGGCGAGCTTTCTCTGCAGGCCAAAGCGATTTTCGATCAGACCTTTCTGCACAGCTTCTCCCTCATTTGAACAGGCCAGAGCTCCGTTCGTCTCGAAGCAGCCTCGCGGATGGGAGGGCTCTGTATGCATCTCGGCCTGACCTCTGAGGTAAGCTTCGGCGATTGCGCGGGGGGTCGGTTGGGATAAGGCGTCGTCAATGAAGCGAAGGTGATCCCGCTTGTAGATCGCGTTCGCTTTCCAGAACAGATTTTCCTTGTTAGTGAAGGCTTTGTAGATACTCGACTTCGTAAGGCCCGTGGCCTCCATGAGATCATAGACCGAGGCGCCTTCGTAACCTTTTTTCCAGAAGACCATCATGGCTTTCTGGAGCACCTCGTTCTCGTCGAATTCCCTAGGTCTAGCCATTTTTCCGTTTCAGACTTGTCTTATTTGATATGTGTTCGCCACTTTCCAGCGGCGCTGATCATTACCGCCTACTATGTAAGATCGCGAATATCAAATGCAAGCTATGGTAGGCTCTTCACGGCGCCAAGAGTTTCACCCCGCTACCTCTGCGACGTCCCGTGGTAGGTCATTCCCAGCCCCGAATATCGCTAAACCCCGGAATTTCGCGAAGCGATAGACCGACGATGACTCGCTTCCTTCTCCCCACCGCCATTCGCAGTAAAACACCGCAGGTTAAACGGCGATCGACGGGATGACATCGGATCCGATTTCGTCGATCACCTCAGCTACGCGGCGCCGGCCAGGTGCAAGATTGAACATCACGTGGTGCACCCCGGTTTCGCGCATCGCCGACAATATCCGTACGAGCTCCGTTCTGCCACACCGATAGCCAAGCTCGATGGTCGTTGCAGGGGCAGCCGCGTCGTCGAGGAGGTCCAGGTTCATCGATTGGCTGAAGCTCCGGAAGCCGCCCCCCGATTTCGCAATCGCGGCGTGCCACAACGCGATCCGATCTTTTTGGACGGGGAGCTCGCGATGGTAGGTCGCCCAACCAGTGGCATTCCTGGCAATCCACTCCAGCGACTGGGACGCCGATCCGACAGCAAGCATCGGTACTTGTACAGTGGGCCGAGGACGGAGAGCGAATTCGCTGAGCGGCGAGAGTCCTTCGTCTAAAATAGCCTGGTCCGGGCCGAGCGCGGCCGACAATGATGCCCAGTTTCGCCGGAACAGCTGTTTCCGGTTCTCGAAGTCGCGGCCGAAGACACGGAATTCAGATAGACGATCCCCCGAGCCCAAGCCAAGCACGAAGCGGTTGTTTGACAGTGATTGGAGTGACAGCGCAGCCTTTGCGATGTGCAGCGGATGACGCAGCGTAAGGACGACAGCTCCGGTTACCAATTGGATCCGCGAGGTCGACGCGGCGATTGCGCCCAGCAGTACGAAAGGGTCCGAGTGACCAACGGGGTCTGGGTACTCATCATTGTTCAAGGGGACGTCCCGCACCCAGATAGCCTCAAATCCGGCTTGCTCTGACCGGCGAACAAAGTCCAACTGCACCTGAAAGTCGATATCCTCCGGTAAGCGCGGCTGAAGGGGGAGCACGAGACCGAGGCTTAAGCGGTCGGCAGCAAAGAGCATTCCGGTTTTCCCTAAAATCAGCCAGACGCCCGGCGGGCGTCTGGCAAGACACATTATCCTGATGCGGGATCGGCGCCCAAAGTCAACGCGCCAGGCTTGCCGCGGTCTGGGTTTGCATCCTATTCGCCAGCGAAGCGATGCCAAGCGCTGCAACGGCCATTGCGATTGCTGCGTAGGGAGTAGCCGTAAGGCCTGGGCCGACCAACAACTGCCCACCAACAAAAGAGCCGCTGGAAATGCCGAGATTGAACGCCGCGATATTCATGCCGGATGCGGTCGCGACCGCATCCGGGGCAACCAATCGAGCGACCTTGACCACGCCATCCTGCATGATCGGCGGGATGGCAAATGCGAAAATGCCCCAGATAGCAATCACCGCGAGGATACCAATCTCACTCCGCATGACGATCGCGATTAACGCGAACGACACAATCAAGCCAATCAGAGTGGCCACCATTGCTTTGCCGGTGCCGATAGTGTCGGTCAGTTTGCCGCCAGCAAAGTTTCCAACCACGGTGGCAGCTCCGAACAGCATCAGCGCGATGTTGACCGTCCCGTCGCCGACTTTCGTAATGTCAGTGAGAATGGCGGCAAGAAACGTGAAGATCACGAAAGTTCCGCCGAACGATATTGCGGTCAACAGATACATCATTGCCAGACGCTTATTGCCCAGTAGCCTCATCTGAGCGACGAAGCTCGTGAATGGCGACGGCGGTATATCTCTGGGGACGAAAAGGAACAGAGACCCCAGCGCCATGACACCCATGGCCGTAACCAGGAAGAACGGCATTCTCCAATCAAAACTTTGTCCGATCCAGGAGCCGAGCGGGACACCCACCACCATGGCGACGGTCAGCCCGCCCATCATCAGTGCAACCGCGGAACCCGACTTCTCTTTTGACACAAGTGAGGTGGCAACAGCAGCGCCGACGCCGAAAAACACTCCATGCGAGACAGCCATCACGATTCGCGCCGCGAGCAGCGAAAGATAGTTCGGCGCCAGCGCTGCCGCGAGATTGCAGGCCGTGAAAATCACCATCAGTGCAAGAATAAGCGGGCGACGCGGGATTCTACCCGTGAGAGCCGAGAAGACCGGCGTGCCGACCGTGATCGCCAGTGCGTACAGGCTGACCAGCAACCCCGCCGCCGGCAGCGAGACGGCAAGATCATCGGCGATCCCGGGAATGAGCCCAACGATGACGAATTCCGTGGTGCCGATGGCGAAAGTGGACGCCGCCAGCGCGTATATGGCAAGTGGCATGGCAGCCTCCTATTCGACCAGCGCGGCCGCAGCCGCCTGCGCGACGATTTCGTCGTCATCGACGGATCCACCGGAGACACCAATAGCGCCTAATGTGTTGCCATCCCTGTCTTTGAGCACAACGCCGCCGCCGAAGCCGATCAGGCCGCCATTGCTGTGTTCAAGTGTATATGCTGCCGCGCCCGGATAGAGATTCGGCCCGAGAACCGCCGAGTCGACGATGAAAAGTGCCGCCGTCTTGGCTTTGCGATGAGCCACGTCTATCGCGCCAAGGAAGGTCCCATCCATGCGCGCGAAGGCGACCAGATGAGCGCTGTCGTCGACAACGCTGATACTCATTGGCGGGAGGCCGCGCTCCTCAGTGGCTGCTTTAGCGGCAGCAATCACGGTTTCCGCCGTCGAGAGTGTAATCTTCACCTCATTCTCCTTGCTTCTCCTCGCTGGGCGTCAACCCGTCTTTCGGCTTCAGCTTTGTCTTGGAGGATTCTGTTGGTGGCGGAGCAATTTGCCGCCGCAGAGTGGCTCAGTTTCAAGCCATATGGACCGATCGGTCCCTAATTACAAGAGGCGCTCATTGAAATTGTAAACCACTCGGCCTATAACGCGAAGTCATAGGAATGGGCCGCAGGATTCGACAAGCAGACGGCCTTGAGAAATGCGATGTTCCTATTTGCGAATGGCTGGTCCGGCGAACCCTCTATCGCGCGGCTGGGTGATGCAGAGGCGGTCAGGGTAGCGCGATGAAGAAGCGCCCTCTGGTCCCTTCACTTCCACGACGTTCGATGATGCTGGGATTTTGCCCGCGACCCTTTTCCATCTCCCAAATCACTCACCTGAAGGATATTAATGAGCGATACGCTGAAAAAGCTCTCCTGGGACAACCTTCGCATCGTGAAGGTGATCGGTGAGGTGGGAAGCCTGTCGGCCGCGGCTTCCGCTCTGGGCGTGAACAACTCGACAATGTTTCGCAAACTTACCCAGATCGAGGAAAGTCTGGGGGTGGCCCTGTTTGACCGGCGTCGCACCGGCTATGTGCCGACGCTTGCAGGGGCCGAAGTGATCACGCTCGCGCAACGGCTCGAGCTCGACATTGTGAGGGTGACGCGTCGCGTATCGGGCTTTGAACAGGAGCAGGCCGGCGACCTGCGCGTGACGACCAGCGATTCGCTTGCATTGCATCTCGCACCGATCATTGCGGACTTTAAGGCGTGCCATCCCCTCGTCCGGGTCGAGATGATCGTCTGCAACGCTTCGCTGAACCTTGCACGAGGAGAGTCCGATGTTGCCGTCAGGGCAACTGACGTGCCGCCGGAGAACCTCTTCGGCAGGAAGGTCGCCAGGATCGGCTGGGCGCCCTATGGTCGCCGATGTGACTTCACGGAAGGCTGGCCTCATCCTCATCAGCTCTATCGCCGCATTTGGGTTTCATACAGCGGCGGGCTGTCCAATCTGAAGGCTTACAAGCTAGTTGAGGCCCATGTGCCGCAGCAAGACATCGCCTGCCGGTTTGACTCGGTCGTGGGCATTGCGGCGGCCATCTCGGCAGGCATCGGCGCCGGATATCTACCGTGTATGCTGGGGGACCTCACTCCGGACCTTATGCGTATCGGACCGGTCGATCCGTGCCTGGCGGATGACCTGTGGCTCTTGACCCATCCCGACATCCGGAGGTCGGGCCGGATCTACGCCTTCATGACGCATTGCGCGGCCGCGATCAGCCGGCGGCGCGCCTTTATCGGAGGACAGCAAGAATCTCCTGTGGAGCCTTGGTGCTCGCACGAAGGAGCCTAATCCCATACCCGCTGCTTCTGCTCTCCGGCGCAAAGCTGGGCGGGACCGCGCGATCACGGTCGTTTGGACGTAATGAGGATGTCTGCTGTCGCGTACAAACTCAACTTGCAATCGCGCAAGACCTCTCTCGCCGAAATGCATCTGGCGTGACCGGCGAGCAAAAACTTAACCTTCGTTCGCCATCGCCTCGAAAGCTGCCGTCCTCCTAGCTTTCTACAGGTTGGTAGAAGTCAAACTCACGAACAGATTGCAGAGAAAGGAAGAATTATGGCGAACCCCTCAAGGAGCAAATCAAGCGTCCTGCCGACAGGCGGCGGTGCAGCACTGATTGATGCCTCCGATTCCGTCATACTGTTGCTCGACCATCAGGCCGGTCTGTTCCAGACCGTCAAGGATATCCCGGTCGCGGACCTGCGGCGGAACGTCGAGATGATCGCCAAATTGGCGGCGTTACTGAAGATCCCGGTCATCACGACTGCATCCGAACCAAACGGGCCGAACGGTCCGCTGATGCCGGAAATCCATGAATATGCGCCGCATGCCGTCTATGTGCCGCGCAAGGGCGAAGTCAACGCCTGGGATAACGAGGACTTTGTCCAGACGGTGCGTTCCACCGGGCG
>NZ_JBNDHS010000084.1:0-26404 GCF_056755095.1 Rhizobium sp. SVR5-9E
CTTCAGTTCCGCATCCCAAGGGTGATACCATGCCGGTACCGGTGATGACGACCCGTCTCATCGACAGCTTCCCCGCCTGTATTTTTTCACTTTGAATAAAGCAATGCACAAATAAAAAGGGCGGACTCATGGCCCGCCCTTTGAAAATCACTCAGGATTAAGCCTGAGCCTTTTCGATGAACTTTACTGCGTCGCCGACCGTCAGGATCGAGTCTGCTGCGTCGTCCGGAATTTCCACGCCGAATTCTTCTTCGAACGCCATAACCAGTTCGACCGTATCGAGGGAGTCAGCACCCAGATCGTCGATAAAGCTGGCGCCCTCGACAACCTTCTCGGCGTCGACGCCAAGATGATCAATAACAATTTTCTTTACGCGTTCTGCGATATCGCTCATGTCGGTTTCCTCGACCTTATATCCTGATCAGAATGCCTTCCGGCACCCCTATCCTGTTTCAGCCTTCGGCGCCCTCTGGCACTTTCGGCAAACTCGTTAGCCCGGGCTTCTAAGATGTTCCACGCTGGCAAAAACCCGCCGGTGCCTTGGTTTCCGGGACGACTGTGACAGTCATGGCCCGCTTAACACGGTTTATGTCTGCCGCAAAGCCTGAAAATCAACCCCGTTCGGTTGCTCAACACGCTATTCAACCGAAAAACGCGGACGGCGCCGGTTTTCCGTTTCAGATCATGGCCATGCCGCCGTTTACGTGCAGAGTCTGGCCTGTCACATACGCAGCTTCCGAGGAGGCGAGATAGGCAACGGCCGAAGCCACTTCGGCACCCGCGCCCATGCGCTTCATCGGGATTGCCCCCATGATCGCTTCCTTCTGCTTGTCGTTGAGCTTGCCGGTCATGGCGGATTCGATAAAGCCCGGAGCGACGCAATTGACCGTCACGTTACGGGTCGCGATCTCCTGGGCGAGCGACTTGGTGAAGCCGATCATGCCGGCCTTGGAGGCGCAGTAGTTGGCCTGGCCCGGGTTGCCGGTGACGGCGACCACCGAGGTGATGTTGATGATGCGGCCATAGCGGCGGCGCATCATCGGATGCGTCAGCTCGCGCGTCAGCCGGAACATCGCGGTAAGGTTCACCTCAATGACGCTGTCCCAATCCTCGTCGCTCATGCGCACGAAAAGGCCGTCCTTGGTGATGCCTGCGTTGTTCACCAGAATGTCGACGCCTTCGAGCTCGGCTTCCGCCTTGGCTCCGAGCGCCTTGACCTCGTCACGGTCGGAAAGGTTCGCCGGGAAGATCTTGACGCGATCGCCAAGCTCGCTCGCCAGCGCCTCAAGCTTCTCGACGCGGGTGCCGTGGAGTCCGACGATCGCGCCCTGCTTGTGCAGGATGCGGGCGATTTCCTCGCCGATGCCGCCGGATGCGCCGGTGACGAGAGCCTTGCGGCCGGAAAGATCGAGCATGGGGGCGTTCCTTATATCTGGTGAAACCAATCAGGCCATGAGGGCGGCGACGGCCGCGTCGATGTCGGCAGGCGTATTGACGGCGATGCCGTTGACGGTCTTGTCGATGCGGCGCGCAAGGCCTGTCAGAACCTTGCCGGTGCCAAGTTCATAAAGCGTCGTGACGTTGTTTACAGCAAACCATTCCACGGTTTCGCGCCAGCGGACCTGGCCGGTGACCTGCTCGACGAGCAGCGCCGAGATTTCGCCGGCGTCCGTCACCGGTGCGGCGCGGACATTGGCGATCAAGGGTACGATCGGATCGGACTTCTTCACTCCCGCGAGCGCTTCGCGCATCGCTTCTGCGGCGGGAGCCATCAGCTTCGAGTGGAAAGGCGCGGAGACCGGCAGTAGGATGGCGCGCTTGGCACCCTTGTCGGTCGCAAGGCCCGCAGCTCTCTCGACGGCCGCTTTTTCACCGGAGATCACCAGTTGGCCGCCGCCGTTATCGTTGGCGATCTGGCAGGAGCCGATAGCGGAAGCCTCTTCACATACAGCCAGTACGTCTGCATGCTCGAGGCCGATGATGGCCGCCATCGCACCGACGCCGACCGGAACGGCTGCCTGCATTGCATTGCCGCGAATGCGCAGCAGGCGCGCGGTGTCAGCGAGCGAGAAGGTGCCGGCGGCACAAAGCGCGGAATATTCGCCGAGCGAGTGGCCCGCGACGTAGGATACCTTCGACTTCAGATCGAGACCCTTCGCTTGAAGGACGCGAACGACGGCGAGCGATACCGCCATCAGCGCCGGCTGGGCGTTGGCCGTCAGCGTCAGCGTATCTTCCGGGCCTTCGAACATGATCGCAGAGAGCTTTTCGCCAAGTGCATCATCCACTTCATCGAAAACGGCACGGGCCTCGGCAAAGTTTTCCGACAGTTCCTTGCCCATACCGACGGCCTGGCTGCCCTGGCCGGGAAATGTGAAAGCGACGATCATCTAGTGTCCCTTATTATGTCATTCGGGCGATTTCGCCTCCAATTGACGTTCTTGCAGGGAGAGTCAATAGCCACGGCAGGCTCTCCAAAGCCTTTTGCGGGCATGGAAAGCCACGACTTTTCCCTTGCGCTTGCGGAATTCGAGCCTAAATTCGCGCCGCCCTCCCCGGACACCTCTACTCATTCTGTTTTCAAGGTTTTCTAATGAAGCTCAATAAATTAGGCCGCACTGATATTTCCGTTTCGCAGATCTGCCTCGGTACCATGACCTGGGGCTCGCAGAACACAGAAGCCGAAGCGCACCAGCAGATGGATTACGCCGTCGAGAAGGGCGTCAATTTCTTCGATACCGCAGAGCTCTATCCGACGACGCCCCTCACGGCGGAAACGCAGGGGCGCACGGAGGAATATATCGGCAGCTGGTTCGAAAAGACCGGCAAGCGGAAGGATGTCGTTCTCGCGACCAAGGTCGCTGGCCAAGGCCGCGATTACATCCGCAATGGCCAAGGCGCCGATGCCAAGAATATCAGGCTTGCGCTCGACGCCAGCCTGAAGCGGCTGAAGACCGATTATGTCGACCTCTACCAGATCCACTGGCCGAACCGCGGCCATTTCCACTTCCGCCAGAGCTGGAATTACGATCCTTTCGAGCAGAACCGTGAAAAGGCGATCGCCAACATGGTGGACATTCTCGAGGCGGTCGGTGAACTGCAGAAGGCCGGCAAGATCCGCGCCTTCGGCCTCTCCAACGAAACCACATGGGGCACGCAGAAGTATCTGACGCTTTCCGAGCAGAAGAACCTGCCGCGCGTCGCAAGCGTCCAGAATGAATACAGCCTGCTTTATCGCCATTTCGATCTCGATATGGCGGAGCTTTCGCATTATGAGGATGTCGGCCTGCTTGCCTATTCGCCGCTCGCAGCCGGTCTGCTGACCGGCAAGTATCTGAACGGCGCCAAACCCGCGGGATCGCGCGCCGCGATCAACGGCAATCTCGGCGGACGCCTGCAGCCGCTGCAGGAAGCGCCGACCAAGGCCTACCTGGAGATCGCCGCAAAGCACGGCCTCGACCCCTCCGCGATGGCGATCGCCTTCTGCCTGACCCGCCGCTTCGTGACGTCCGCCATCATCGGCGCGACGACGATGGAGCAATTGAAGGTCGATCTGAGCTCGGTCGATGTGAGGCTTTCGAGCGACGTGCTGGCCGATATCGAGAAGGTGCACCGGCAGTATCCGATGCCGATATGAAGGGGCCTGCATCCGCCTCTCAGAAGATGAAATGCAGTCTGTGACAAGGGCGAGCAACTGCTCGCCCTTTCGTCCTTCAACGCCGGTTATTGAGCCGTAAGCACGGATGCTACGCTGGCCTTGGCAACTGGTGGCGGGTTCCACTTTCCCGTCAGGGCATCAGGCTTGGGTGCGTAGAGCCGCATTGTCAGGTTGAACGGCCCTTCCGGAGTTGGCAACCAGTTCCACTCCTTCTCCTTGCCCGGGCTCTCGCGCTGGAAATAGAGATCAAGCGAACCATCGGGACTGTATTGGAAAGGCATCCAGCTGCTGACAGCGAAGCGGTTGATGGAATTGGCGACTTGAAATCCCTTGTCGTCATATAGCGTCACCGACCAGAAGGCTTGGGCGGGCGGAATCTCGGACTTCTCGAAATGGATCGTGTAGTTGTTCCCGCCATGGAGCGGCTGACCGCTTTCGTCCGCCAGATTCAACGGATAGATGGCATCCTCCGGTAGGTTGGCGCCGAGACCCTGTTGCGCAACGATGGCGCGCTTCAGATAGTAGTTGCCGTAGACACCCATCGTGTCGGTGTTCATCGACCAGCCATTGGCCACACGGGCTAAGGTCTTCACCTTCCAGGCCATCAGTGCCTGGGCGTCCTGAGGAACCGTCTCGAGTGCCTTCTGGACGGCCGGATCGGCTTTGGAGAGATCGAAGCTCTTGCCTGGCTCGATGCCGATCCGCTTCATTCGGGCAATGATCGGCTGATCGGTGATATGCGGAGGATAGACCTTCAGGAGTTCGGCAGCGTAAGCGAAATACGCTCCTGCCGACGCGGTATCGACCTGGGTCTTGGGCGGTGTTTTCATGTCGATTGACTGGTCGATCTTGACGTCGGCCGGTTTTGGCTCCTTGCCCCACTCGGAGAGCAAGGTGATCTTGTAACCGTCCTGAATCTTGTGAACGGCGTCATAGTCTGGCGGTCCGTCGGTCTTCGTCCGGCCGATGACCCAGACGTAGGGCGTCGGCGCATCGATCCTTTGCGTTCCTTCCGGCAGCTTGAATTCATCGAATTTGTCGCGCAGATCAGGCCGCCAGCCGGGAGGTGTAACCAGGAAGTGACCGGCCCCGGTTCCGGTTGTCCGCCAGCCCGGCGCCGCAAACACATCGGTCCACATATCGAGCATGGGCAACAGGTAGTAGCGTCCGCCAGTATCCGGTGCGGAAACGACAACGGGCTCTTTCCTCAAGTCAAGCCAGCCACTGGAATACAGCGTGTCGAAATTCGGGCGGACTACCACCTTCATGTTCGCCGGCGGGAACTCGGGGATGTTGTTGAAGCGATTGGGTGGACCGCCGATGGCGCCTTCTTTGGCTTCGGCGTTAGTCAACTGTTTGCGGGTGATATCCATCGACAGCAGAGGGTAGAAGTAGACGTAGGCGTCCACACCTATCGCATGAGCTTCTTCCTCGGTGATTGCGTCTGCCGCATGCGCGGCGGTGACCGGAAATACTGTGAGGCTTAAGGCCAGAAGAATGAGTTGTTTCAGCTTGCAGAACGACTCCCGGTCGCCAACTGTTCTTGGTGCACGCATCGCATCCTCCCTATTATCAACCTCGGGTGAAGTGGCTACTCTCCAGATAGCGGTATGGTATAGTTGTATTGCTACAGTTGTATGTTCTATTGACCTACGAAACGATGAAATTAGCTTGCTTTTTCTTGGTCGTCGCACGGGTTATACATGAAATAATGACCTTGCGCTAGCTGCAGCAAAGAGCCGACTAAGGCAGCGATCTATTTGAAACGACGCAAAGGCTGCTACTTACAAGTGATTTCAGCTTCCTTCTGGGGGCGATTGGTCGTTAAAAGCGAAACCTCTTCCAAGGATCGCGCCGCTGGATGAAGCCGTCGGTAAAGCGGCGGAGAACCGAGCAAAGCATTCGAATTAAGCCGGGCGCGTTCTTCTCGATTGCGGGTGCTCTTGCCTTCTGCCGAAAAATCCGTATAAGCGCCCCTGTTCTCAAACCCGGTCTTCTGGCTGGTGGCTGAACGGAGGGCCGGTTTCTCTGGAAATCGTTCGGAACGGAAGCGTTCCAGCCTCCCGTGTCTCCGCTCTCGACCGTCTCGGAAACGCTTTTCTTGCCTGGGTCCACCCAATCAGGAGCAGTCGTTGAGGCTTAGCCGCCGAAGTTCGGGTTGAACCAACGCAAGAAAGGCAAAGCTGTCATGGCTCTTTATGAACATGTATTCCTTGCCCGGCAGGATATTTCCGCTCAGCAGGTCGATGCCCTCGTAGAACAGTACAAGGGCGTGATCGAAGCAAACGGCGGCAAAGTCGGGCGTATCGAAAACTGGGGCCTCAAGTCCCTCACCTATCGCATCAAGAAGAACCGCAAGGCTCACTACGCCCTGATGGACATCGATGCACCGGCAGCTGCCGTCCAGGAAATGGAACGCCAGATGCGCATCAGCGAAGACGTCCTGCGCTACATGACGATCGCTGTCGAAAAGCACGAAGAAGGCCCGTCTGCCATGATGCAGAAGCGCGACCGCGACGACCGCGGCCCGCGTGATGGCGCCGACCGTGGCCCGCGCCGCGAATTCGGTGACCGTCCGCCGCGCCGTGACGGCGACTTCCAGCGTGGCCCGCGTCCGGACCGTGCTCCCCGCGAAGACCGTGCATAAGGAGATCTAAGAATGTCTGAAGCTTCCTCCGCTCCGGTCCGCCGCCCGTTCCATCGCCGCCGCAAGACCTGCCCGTTCTCCGGCGCAAACGCTCCGCGGATCGACTACAAGGACGTCCGTCTCCTGCAGCGCTACATTTCCGAGCGCGGCAAGATCGTTCCGTCCCGTATCACGGCTGTTTCGCAGAAGAAGCAGCGCGAACTCGCTCAGGCGATCAAGCGCGCCCGCTTCCTCGGCCTGCTGCCGTACGTCGTCGCCTAATCGGCTGCCGCAATGAATTGAGGGAAGGCAGCGATGCCTTCCCTTCTCCCTTTCGCGATGGGCGCGGATCGGAACCTTTAAAACCCATGTTGAGGCGGGTTTCTCTGAAGTTGATTCAGGAAACATCCTCTAACTGCTTGATGAAGCAGGACAGCGAACGTGAACCGACTGAACTATAAAACGCTGCTGACCGGCGCTCTTGCCGGTGTTACCGCCGCACTTCTGGTGCTCGGCGCGAGCGTTCAATTGTCGTTCAGCGCTGTGCTCTACGCAGCTTCCGCGCTTCCGATCCTTCTCGTCGGCCTCGGCTGGGGCAATGCCGCGGCAATCTCGGCCGTCGTGACGGCTGCCGTGGTCGGTGCTGTCGCCATCTCACCGACCTTCGCGCTGATGATGACGCTGGTAACGCTGCTGCCCGCCGGCTGGATCAGTCATCTTGCCAACCTCGCCCGTCCGGCCTCCGAACTCGGCGGACCTGACCATCTGATGGCGTGGTATCCGCTTTCCGATATCCTGCTGCATCTCTGCGGCCTCGTGACGCTCGCTGTCGTCGTGACCGGCTACATGATCGGCTATGGGCCTGAGCTCATCAGCCAGATGGTCGATACGCTGTTCGGCTCGCTTTCACAGCAGGAGCCGAGTTTCACTGCCGATGCCGCGGCCACCGCGCAGACAAAGTCGCTGCTCCTTCTGATGCTGCCCGCCATTCAGGGCGCGATGTGGGTCACCATGCTGTTTGCGGCCTACTACGTCGCAACGCGCATCGTGAATGCATCCGGCCGCGCCCTTCGTCCGCGGGAGGATATTCCGTCTGCGCTGCGCATGAGCCGCAACGCGATCTTCATCTTTCTCGCCGGCCTTGCCGCCACCTTCTTCAGCGGCGTTCCGGCGATGATCGGAGCAACCGTCGTCGGCACCTTCGGCGCCGGCTTCCTGCTTTCCGGTTTCGCCGCGGTGCATTTCCGCACGCGCGGCAAGGATTGGCGTCTCCCGGCGCTGATCCTCTGCTACCTGGCATCGCTTATCCTGATGTTGCCAGCCTTTTTCATTCTTGTCGTCGGTTTGTCCGATACGCGCAAAACGATCGCATTGACCCCGAGCAAGAATGCCGATGCCCCCAAACCCACAGACAAGCAAATCTAAGACACGAAAGGAAACGAAGATGGACGTCATTCTTCTCGAACGCATCTCCAAGCTCGGCCAGATGGGCGAAACCGTAAAGGTTCGCGACGGCTTCGCACGTAACTACCTCCTGCCGCTCGGCAAGGCGCTTCGCGCCAACGCTGCCAACAAGGCCCGCTTCGAAGCCGAGCGTTCAACGCTCGAAGCCCGCAACCTCGAGCGCAAGTCGGAAGCACAAAAGGTTGCCGACGTCCTCGCCGGCAAGTCGTTCATCGTTGTTCGCTCTGCCGGCGAAACCGGCCAGCTCTACGGCTCGGTCGCTGCTCGTGACGTCGTTGACATTCTGGCTGCCGAAGGCTTCAACATCGGCCGCAACCAGGTTCACCTGAACACGCCGATCAAGGCAATCGGCATCCACAAGGTCGAGCTGCAGCTTCACGCCGAAGTCGAAATCCACGTCAATCTCAACGTTGCTCGCTCTGCCGATGAAGCCGAGCGTCAGGCCAAGGGCGAAACCCTCACCTCGGTCGACGCCATCTACGGTGTTGACGAAGACGCCCTGCGTCCGGAAGACTTCTTCGATCCGGAAGCCGACCGCGGCGACGAGGAAGAAGAAGCATAAGCTTCGCTTCGAGCTTGCTCATACAAAAAGCCCGGCTTCGCGCCGGGCTTTTTCGTTTCTAGTTCTCAGCCACGCTTTTGACGGGTGCAGCGCTCTTGTCGATCTTGACCACGACCGAGAGGCCCGGCGACAGATCCTTGGCCAATTCCTGGCCCGGATCGATGCTGATCCGAACGCCGACGCGCTGGGCAACCTTGGTGAAATTGCCGGTTGCGTTGTCCGGCTTGATGACTGCAAACTCCGAACCTGCTGCCGGCGAGAAGCGCTCGACGCGCCCGGTAAGCCGGCGGTGCTCGAGCGCATCGACGAAGATGGATACGGGCTGACCGATCTGCATGCCATCGAGCTGCGTTTCCTTGAAATTGGCGATCACCCAGACGTCCTCCGGAACGACGGCCATGAGCTGCGTCCCCGACGTCACATATTGACCGACCCGCACGCCGACTTCGCCGAGATGGCCGTCACGCGGCGCGACGATCGAGGTGTTCTGCAGGTCGATCTCCGCTAGATGAACCGCGGCTTCAGCACCGGCAACGTTTGCCTCCAGAGACGAGCGGTTGACGATGATCGTCGCAAGGCTCTGCTTGGACACTTCGAGCGCGGCCTGCGCCTGGTTCAGTGCCGCCTTTGCCTGTTCGAGCGTGGCCTGGGCGGCTTCCGACTCGCTGGCGGACGCGATGCCGCGATTACTGAGGCTGTTGACGCGATCCCAGGCAAGCTGCGCGCGTTTCAAGGCAGCGGTGGCGCTGTCGATCGCGGCCTCGCTCGAGGCAATGGTGGCCTGGGCAGACACTTCCTGCTGATGCGAGTTGGCCAGCGATGCCTTCTGGGCGTCGAGGGCCGCGCGCGACTGGGCGAGCTTCTGCGCATAGATGCGGTCGTCGATCTTCGCGAGCACTTGCGCCTGCTTCACCTGCTCGTAGTCCTTGACCGGCACGTCGACGACGTAACCACTCACCTGGGGGCTCATCAGTGTCACATAACCGCGCACATAGGCGTTGTCAGTCGTCTCGACCGAGGTGACGAATGGCGGCAAGCGCCATGCATAGAGAACCAGCAACACACCGGCGGCACCGGCGAGGAGGACGATCAGGGTGCTCGGCGAGCGAAGGAACTTGAACATGCGAGGTGACTCGGCTCAGGATTGGGCAATGGCGGCGTTCGCTGCCCTCTGCCAAGGCAGGCGCTTCCATGCAAGTTGAAGGAGGAGAACGACAAGCCCTGCGACGCAGGAGACGAAGATGACGTAGAAGGCATCATTGTAGGCGAGCACGTAAGCTTCCTTCGTCACCTGCTGGCTGAGGAGCGACAACCCCTCGGCGTTCAGCAGCGTCTTGTCGATGATCGCCTTCCCGTAGGCGGCAGAGAGTTGCGACACGCGCTGCGCCACGAGGGGGTCGGTGAGCAGTATATGCTCGACCAGCACGTTGGAATGAAACTTCTCCCGGATGGTCACGAAGGTGCCGAGAACGGCAGAAGCAAAAAGCGAGCCGATGCTCTGCGTGAAGAGGAAGATCACGAGGAAGTTGACGATGTACGGTATGCCCTTGGCCAGTGCGGCGGCGAAGCCCTTCGACATGACCGGTGGCAGGAACAACGCCGCACCGGCAGCCACCATAGCTTGGCTAAGATACATTTCGGTCGGCCGCGTCAGACTGGTGGACTGACTGTCGAGATAGGCGCCGGAGGCGATGAGCACGAGCGCCAACACATGCGCCGTTTCCACGTAGCGGGTCACCATCAGGAACGCGCAGAAGAGCCCGCCAACAAGCGATGCCAGCAGGATGATCGCATAAAGATAGATCGTCTGGTCGTTAAGCAGGCCGAGCTGCTGATAGAAGTTCGCCGCCGTCGCCGACTGTTCCGCGGAGACGAAGCGGAAGAGCAGCAGCAGGCCGGCGATCCGCATGTTCGGACCGGAGAAGAGCCAGCGCAGATCGATCATCGGATTCTTGCGCGGCAGTTCGATTGCGAACATCAGCGCCAGCGAACCGACGGCGACGGCAAGCACGGTGCCAAGCCATTCGGCCTCGAACCACCAGTAGAGACGGCCGAGCGTCAGCACGACGGCCAAGCAGCCGAAGCCTACGGCGAGCAGCAGGTAGCTCAGGATATCCAGCCGCTGGATGACCTTGGCGCGCGGCGGCGGAGTCAGCGGCAGCAGGTAGATGACCGGCAGGGCGATCAACGCCAGCCCCATCTCGAAAGTGTAGAGCGCTTCGTATCCGCCGAGCTGCAGCAGCTGAGGTGAGATGATACGGGCGATCGGTGCCGCAAAGAGTGTGTTCATCAGCGCCAGGCTGAGACCGACGGAGAGCTTCTTGTCCGGCGGAAAGGCTTCCAGCATGTAAAGGAAGCCGAGCGTCGAAAGCGGCGCCGCGGCCATGCCGCTGAGAGTGCGCACGACGATCGCCGAATGCAGGTCGGTAATCAACAGGTTCATCAGCGAAGCGACGACAAAACAGATGATGCTGAACTGGGCAAAGCGGCGAAGGCCATACTGCGTGCGGATCTTGAAGAGCCCGATCGTGAGGCTTGCGTAGGGCGCCATATATGCGGCCGACAGCCACGAGATCTCGATAGTGGTTGCCGAGAATGAACCTTGAAGCTGGTAAATGTTCGCCGTTATCAGGTTCATGCCGAGCCCCTGCGTCAGGAAAAACAGCACGGACGAAGCCATATAGAGCGGCACCTTCCAGGCCGGCGGCGGCACTGGTGCGGGAGGGGCAGCCGGCTGTTTCGCCTCGGCCTTTACCGGCTCGCGAGCGGGCGCAGCATTGTCATTTGCCGTCTCGGCGAGGCTCATGCGGGCGTCCTCATTGTCCGCGTACGGCTGCGAGGTTCGCCTGCATAGCGCGGATGACATTCAGAGCCGTCTTAAGATCGTTTTCGGGAATGCCCGCGACGACTCGGGCGCGCACATCCGTAGCAAGATCCTCAACCTCGGCGGCGACTGCCCGGCCCGCCTCCGTCATATAGATTTCCTTCGCACGACGGTCGGAGCCGGCGACGCGGCGCTCCACGAAGCCCTGCCCTTCCATGGCATCGAGAATACGAACCAGCGTCGGCGTTTCGAGTTCCAGCCGCTCGGCGAGTTCCCGCTGGTTGATGCCGTCCTTCCGGTTCAGGGTAAAGAAAACGCGCGCGCGCGGCAATGTCATGTTGTGCTCGCGTACGATCGAAGCGAATGTCGCCTTCAATTTGCGAGTGAATGCAGAGATGTCCTCGAAGAGTTCACGTCCGACATGCTTATTCGACATGTGTTCCTATTTCGCCCCACTTTATTAGTGTGCTAATTATATTTCCTATTCGGGATCTTTTTTCAAGTGCCAAGCTCCGTGGCTTCGGGCTAAAATGCTCAAATTGAGATGCGTTAGTGAGTCGCTATCCCGGCGCTGTGTCCTGTCGATGACACCGGCGGTATTTTCTCCAAGGTGCAGACCTGCGCTGTGGAGAAGTCGAACAATGTGCAAAGCGTTGGCGGACTTACGGCAAGCCACGAGCTGTTGCTGAGTTGCACTTGCATTTGCGCTTGCGAGCCTTCAAATCCGGTGTTGGAAAAGACAGAACGGACCACGATGAACGAAGCCGCGCGAAAGATTGCCGCCGTTGCTCCAGCAGAGCAGCATTACCGCGAAGCACCTAACAATATCGAAGCCGAACAGGCGCTCCTGGGTGCCGTTCTAATGAACAATGACGCCTATTATCGGGTGTCCGACTTCCTGAAGCCGATCCATCTCTACGAGCCGCTTCACCGGAAGATTTTCGAGGTGGCCGGCGACATTATCCGCATGGGCAAGATCGCCAATCCGGTGACGATCAAGACCTTCCTGAAGGCCGACGATAAGGTCGGCGACATGACGATCTCCGAATATCTCGCGCGCCTTGCCCGCGAGGCGGTGACAATCATCAACGCCGAAGACTACGGCCGCGCGATCTACGATCTGGCGCTGCGCCGCGCGCTAATTACTATCGGCGAGGACGTCGTCAACATCGCCTATGACGCGCCGCTCGACATGCCGCCGCAGTCGCAGATCGAAGACACCGAACGCCGGCTCTTCGAGCTCGCCGAAAACGGCCGGTACGATGGTGGCTTCCAGGCGTTCAACGATGCGGTTGCGCTGGCAATCGACATGGCGGCCGCCGCCAAGGAACGCGACGGGGGCCTCTCCGGGATTTCCACCGGCATCCATTCCCTCGACGCGAAGATGGGCGGATTGCAGCGTTCGGACTTGATCGTGCTCGCAGGGCGCCCTGGCATGGGCAAGACCTCGCTTGCAACCAACATCGCCTACAACATTGCCGCTGCCTATGAAGGCGAAGTGCAGGCCGACGGCAGCACGAAGGCGAAGAACGGCGGCGTCGTCGGCTTCTACTCGCTCGAAATGTCGTCCGAACAGCTCGCCACCCGTATCATCTCCGAGCAGACGGAAGTCTCCTCCTCGAAAATCCGCCGCGGCGACATCAATGATGCCGATTTCGAAAAGCTCGTCGCCTGCTCGATGATGATGCAGAAGGTGCCGCTCTACATCGACCAGACCGGCGGCATCTCGATCGCCCAGCTTTCCGCCCGCGCCCGCCGCCTGAAGCGCCAGCGCGGCCTCGACTGCCTGGTCGTCGACTATATCCAGCTGATGACCGGCTCCGGCAAATCCGGCGAAAACCGCGTGCAGGAAATCACGCAGATTACCACGGGCCTGAAGGCGCTGGGCAAGGAACTCAACGTTCCGATCATCGCGCTTTCGCAGCTCTCACGTCAGGTGGAAAGCCGCGACGATAAGCGCCCGCAGCTTTCCGATCTTCGTGAATCTGGCTCGATCGAGCAGGACGCCGACGTCGTGCTATTCGTGTTCCGCGAGGAATATTACGTCAAGAACCTGGAACCGCGCGATCCGGCCGATCCGAAATATGCGGAATGGGAAGCGCTGTTCGAGAAGGTGAAGGGAACGGCCGACGTCATCATCGCCAAGCAGCGTCACGGGCCGACCGGCACGGTAAAGCTTGCCTTCCAGTCGGAATTCACGCGCTTCGCGGATCTCGCCGACCCGTCCTTCATCCAGTACGAGGAACACTGAGGGCCGCGCTTAGCCTCTCACGCTAACCCTCTTTCGCGAGAGGGAGAGGGAACGCAGCCCCGCCATGCGGGCAGCAAGCAATCGTATGCGACGAGGTCATTCCAGACCGGCTTGTGTCTGGATCCTCGGGTCAAGCCCGAGGATGACGAGTATGTGGGACCGGTCGGCGCGACAAAGAGAGCTTGCAACGTACTGAGAGGTTTCTTTGGGCACTTAGGCACAACTTCTCCTTCGTCATCCTCGGGCTTGACCCGAGGATCCAAACACCAGCAATAAGTGCATTCCTTAAAACGCCGGCCCCCTCTCAGTGGCCTGCAGGAGCCGCCCGATAGGCTTCCCGGCCGGCGACCCAGGTGCGTCGTACCGCCGGCGCGGCGCCTTCCGGCCACTCGACCAGCACGAGGTCGGCCCGTTTGCCGACTTCAATCACGCCGCGATCGTGCAACCCGGAAGCGCGGGCCGGATTACCCGACACGAGAGGCCAGAGCGCATGGAGCGGTCCGACCCCGTCGGCCTTGAGCCGTGCCAGGCCGAGCAACATCGCCGGATAATAATAGTCCGAAGCGAGAATGTCGCAGAGGCCCTCGCGGATCATGTCGGCTGCACCGATCGAAGCGAGATGGCTGCCGCCACGCGTCGCGTTCGGCGCGCCGAAGACGATGAAATCGCCGGCGTCGCGGGCGGCCTGGGCCACTCGCCTGTTCATCGGGAACTCGGTGATCCGCGCACCGCGCGCGCGGAAGAAATCGCGCGTTTCGATCTGGCTGTCGTCGTGAGAGAGCATTGGTGCGCCGGCCGCCTGGCTAAGAGCCGCCACCTCCTCGATCACGCCCGGCACCTGCGGTCGGCGCTCCCACATGTCCCGAACGAGCGATACCATGTCCGAAACAGGAATTTTTGCCCGCTTGGCGCGTTCCGCCATCTTCGCGGCGAAAGCCGGCGTTTCCGGATCAACCGCCGGGAAGACCGGATCGAGGTCGAACGGCCGCTCCTGCAACGGCACTGAGGGATGCAGCATCGCCATCGATGTATGATCGTTGAAGGCGACAGAGGGAAGGCGCGGACCGGAAAGCGCCTCGCGGATCAGGTCGACAGCCTCGAAGCAGAAGGTTTCCCAACGCAGTTGCACGCGATTATCCACCGTCAGCCGCGGGGTGAGTGCATCGAGCGCGGAGACGACGGCGCGACCATTTTCCACCGATCGCAGCCCCGGCTCCCAACTCAACGTCAGGGCATGATAGGCCGTCGCAATGCCGTTGGCGGCAAGCTGGCGGTCCGTTTCGAGCATAGCGGCGGCGACAGGGAGCATGGTGCCGGGCCGCGGCATGAGCTGCCGCTCGAAGGCGTCACCGTGGATATCCACGAAGGCCGGCGCGAGGATATGACCGCCGCCTTCAACCACATCCGCCCCGTCGCGCGCGCCGTCGATCGCCGTGATCCGGCCGTCCTCGATACGCACGGAGGCTTGCTCCAGGCGGTCGCCGAAAACCACGGTCGCGCCCTCGATCACAATTGCCGCATTGTTCCGCATCGCCCACTCCATAAAAAGAAGAGGCGCAGCAGCCATGTCACCTGACAGGCCGCGCGCCATCCGGCGCTTCTATCCAGCCGATGTGACAGATTTGAGAAGGTCCCTGTGCAGCCGATGCTTAAGGCGCGCCGGACAATCGGCGCACCGCAGGGCAAGGCACTCCTACCCGGCACATCACCTCTTAAAAGATTGTGCAGCGCGAAGGTTTTTCGCGTACCGGCCTTTTTCCCGTCCAGGAAACGGTTAAGGATCGCAGGACACGTTCCGATGACAAAAGGGCCTCGATGACCGATTTCGACGACGACCTTTCCAACGATTTCGAGAGCGCAGCCGTGCGGCTGACCGTCGATCTCGCAGCCTTGGTCGACAATTGGCGCGATATGGCGCGGCGATCCGGCAAGGCGCGCACCGCCGCGGTCGTCAAGGCGGATGCCTATGGCATGGGGATCGAGGATGCGGGCGAAGCGCTCTTCCTGGCCGGAGCAAGGGATTTCTTTGTTGCGACCGTGGATGAAGGCGTGACCCTGCGCCTTTATGCACCGGAGGCGCGCATCTTCGTTCTCGCAGGTATCTGGCCGGGCACCGAGCGGCGCTTCTTCGAGAACGACCTGGTACCGGTCATCTCGTCCGAAGAGCAGCTTGCCTTCTGGATGGCCGTGCTTTCGGATTACGGCGACTATCCTTGCGCACTGCACGTCGACACCGGCTTCAACCGGCTCGGTCTGCAAATCGACGAGGCGCTGGCGCTTGCAGAGGATGTTTCCCGCCCCGCAAGTTTCGCTCCGGTCCTCGTCATGAGCCACCTTGCCTGCGGCGACGATCCCGCCTCGCAGATGAACAGGCAGCAGCTCGAATCATTCCGCAAGGTTAGCAGCGCTTATGAAGGTATCGAATCAAGCCTTGTGGCTTCCGCCGGTATTTTCCTGGGCGACGACTACCATTTCGACCTAACCCGCCCCGGCATCTCGATCTATGGCGGTGAGGCCGTGAACGGCATGGTCAATCCGATGCGGCCGGTCGCGACCGCGGAAGCCCGGGTGATCCAGGTGCGCACCGTAAGCGCCGGCGAATCCGTCAGCTACGGCCGCGCGCTCCGGCTTACGCGTGACAGCCGGCTCGCCATCGTTTCGGCCGGATACGCGGACGGCTACATGCGCAGCCAGTCGAGCGGCGGCGTGCCTCTCCGGCAGGCCGTGCCGCAGGGCGGTCAAGGCTTCTTTGAGGGCTACAAAGTGCCGGTCGCGGGCCGCATCACGATGGACCTCACCATTTTCGACGTGACGGACCTGCCTGAAAACCTCATCCGTGCCGGCGACTACATCGAGCTCTTCGGCAAGAACATCCTCGTTGACGATGCCGCGCGCGCGGCAGGCACGATCGGCTATGAGATGCTGACCAGCATGGGGCTGCGCCACGAACGGAAATACGTGGCGGAAGACGAATAGTGTCTTCAGCGTGTCGTCAGCGCCAGCCGCACGCCGAGCGCGACGAGAAGAGTGCCAAGCCCGCGATCGAGCCACAGGCCGATCTTCCTGTTGCGTTTGAAGAGATCGGCAAGCCGTCCGCCAGCCAGGATCAGCGGCGGTTCAATGAACGCAGCAACCGCGATGATCAACGCTCCGTGAACGGCAAGCTGCAGCCATGCCGGGCCTGCGCCTTCGACGACGAACTGCGGCAGGAAGGCGAGGAAGAAGATCGCGACCTTCGGATTGAGCAGCGAGACCAGCATGCCCTGACGATAGATCCGGCTCCAGTGCATCGTCTCGCCCGCAGCTTTGACGAAACCGCCCTCGCCGCCTGACCGCAGCGCCTGGATACCGAGCCACACGAGATAGATCGCGCCGATCCACTTGACGGCCGAGAAGGCAAGCGCTGATGCCGCAAGGATCGCCGATAGCCCGAAGGCGGCCAGCAGCACATGCATGCACGCCCCGGTCCAGATGCCGAAAACCGCCGAGAAACCCGCCCGTGTTCCGCTCTTGATCGTATGGCCGAGGATGAATGCCATATCCGGCCCCGGCGAGAGGTTCAGAAGCACGGCAGCCGTCAAAAAGGCGACCCAGTGGGCGAGCGAGTAATCGAGCATAGGCGCATCCATCGTTTGAAGGTCCGATGCTGCCACCGCCACGCCTGATAGGAAAATCATTAGTTTTGGTCGGTCGAGCAGGCGATTATCTAGGATAAATCTGATTCGGGCGCATCGGCGCTCATGGACGAAAGCAATCATTGATGGCAAAAGCCCGCACACAATTCATCTGCCAGAGCTGCGGCACGATCCATACCCGCTGGGCAGGCAAATGCGAAAACTGCGGCGAGTGGAACACCATTGTCGAAGAAGATCCCATGGGCGGGATCGGCGGCGGGCCGGCGAGAACGCCGAAGAAGGGCCGCCCGGTAGCGCTCACCGCCCTTTCCGGGGAGATCGAGGAAGCGCCGCGCATCCATACCGGCATCTCCGAGCTTGACCGGGCGCTCGGCGGCGGCTTCGTGCGCGGCTCGGCGGTGCTGGTCGGCGGCGATCCAGGGATCGGCAAGTCGACGCTGCTGATGCAGGCGGCGGCGGCCCTTTCGCGCCGCGGCCACAAGATCATCTATGTTTCCGGCGAAGAAGCCGTTGCCCAAGTGCGGCTGCGCGCCCAGCGCCTCCGCGCCGCCGATACCGATGTCATGCTCGCCGCCGAAACCAATGTCGAGGACATCCTTGCGACGCTCGCCGAGGGCAAGCGGCCGGATCTCGTCATCATCGATTCCATCCAGACGCTGTGGAGCGAACTGGCGGAGTCCGCACCCGGAACGGTCACGCAGGTGCGCACCGGCGTGCAGTCGATGATCCGTTTCGCCAAGCAGACCGGGGCTGCGATGGTTCTCGTCGGCCATGTCACCAAGGACGGCCAGATCGCGGGACCGCGTGTCGTGGAACACATGGTCGATGCAGTCCTCTATTTCGAAGGCGATCGCGGCCACCAGTATCGCATTCTGCGCACCGTCAAGAACCGCTTCGGCCCGACGGACGAGATCGGCGTCTTCGAAATGTCGGACGCGGGCCTGCGCGAAGTCGGCAACCCGTCTGAACTTTTCCTCGGCGAGCGCAATGAAAAATCGCCGGGGGCTGCGGTGTTTGCAGGCATGGAAGGGACGCGCCCGATCCTTGTCGAAGTGCAGGCGCTGGTGGCGCCGACATCGCTCGGTACGCCGCGCCGCGCCGTCGTCGGATGGGATTCCGCGCGGCTTTCGATGATCCTTGCGGTGCTTGAAGCGCATTGCGGCGTGCGGCTCGGCCAGCACGACGTCTATCTGAATATCGCCGGCGGCTACCGCATCGGTGAACCGGCGGCGGATCTCGCGGTTGCGTCGGCACTCGTTTCCTCGCTTGCCGGTATTGCCCTTCCAGCCGATTGCGTCTATTTCGGCGAAGTCAGCCTGTCGGGGGCCGTCCGTCCGGTTGCGCACACCTCTCAGCGCCTCAAAGAAGCCGAGAAGCTGGGATTTTCTGCAGCGCTGCTTCCGTCAGCCTCCGCCGATTTGCCGAAGGGCTCGGCCGGGCGCTGGTGCGAGATCGAAAGCCTGCCGGATCTGGTCGCGCGCATTGCCGGGTCCAAGGCTGCGCTACGAGGTGTGGAAGACGAGGTTTGATCCTTTCATTGCCGCAAACGGTGGTGATATAGGATGCACACGAATGAGGCCCGACTGAGCTGCCGACAGGCGGCGGTCCTGGAGTGGAATTTATATGCCCATTACGATCTTTGACGGCATTGTCATCGGCGTCGTGCTCTTCTCCGCCGTTCTGGCGATGGTTCGCGGTTTTTCGCGCGAGGTACTGTCGATCGCAAGCTGGGCCGGCTCGGCTGCGGCTGCCTACTACCTCTATCCCTATCTCGTGCCTTACGCGAAGAGATACACCGACGACGACCGCATCGCCATCGTCGGCTCGGCCGCCGTGGTGTTCCTGATCGCGCTGATCGTCATCTCCTTCATCACCATGAAGATTGCCGATTTCATCATCGACAGCCGGATCGGCGCGCTCGATCGCACTTTGGGCTTTCTGTTCGGCGCTGCGCGCGGCATACTTCTTCTCGTCGTGGCAGTGGCGTTCTGGAACTGGCTCGTCGATCCCAGTCACCGGCCGGATTGGGTCAACAATGCCAAGTCCAAGCCGTTCCTCGACTCGATGGTCGTGAAGCTGCAATCGGTCCTGCCGGAGGAATTCGCGCAGATGGTGAGAGCCAGCGTGCTTGACAAGGTTCAGCCGCAGGCCGAAAGCACGAATGATAATGCGCCTGCCGCCGAACAGGCGCCCGCGGATGATGCGGCCCCTGCAGGCAGCGCACAGCAGCAGTCGAATTGACGCAGTGTTCAACAGCTTGACCTGCCGCGTGGCAATTGCCATTTGAGCGGGACGTTAATTAAGGTCCGGCCGGGCATTGCGCTCCGCCGGACCTCCGCCGTTTAAAATGCATGCATCCGGCATCATGCTATGGAAGCCGATCCATTCTTGTGAGAGCAAAGGCCCGCATCAATGAACCAGTCCTATCCCTCCACGCTCAGAGATGAACTCGACGGAGATACGCTCCACGAGGAATGCGGCGTTTTCGGAATTCTCGGCCATAGTGATGCGGCGACCCTGACGGCGCTCGGCCTTCATGCTCTTCAGCATCGCGGTCAGGAAGCTGCCGGCATCGTCACCTTCGATGGCCGCCAGTTCCACACCGAAAAGCGCATGGGACTCGTCGGCGACCATTACACCGATCCCGCAACGCTCGCGAAGCTGCCCGGCTTCATTTCCATCGGCCACACACGCTATTCGACGACGGGCGAAGTTGTGCTCCGCAACGTCCAGCCGCTCTTTGCCGAACTGGAAGTCGGCGGCATCGCCGTCGCTCACAACGGCAACTTCACGAATGGCCTGACGCTCCGCCGCCAGTTGATCGCCGACGGCGCCATCTGTCAGTCGACATCGGATACCGAAGTCGTTCTCCACCTGATCGCACGCTCCAAGCAGACCTCCTCCTCCGACCGCTTCATCGACGCCATCCGCCAGATGGAAGGCGGCTACTCGATGCTCGCCGTGACACGCACGAAGCTGATCGCCGCACGCGACCCGATCGGCATTCGTCCGCTCGTGATGGGCGAACTCGACGGCAAGCCGATCTTCTGTTCGGAGACCTGCGCTCTCGACATCATCGGCGCGAAATACATCCGCGACGTCGAGAACGGCGAAGTGGTCATCTGCGAAATCCAGCCGGACGGTTCGATTTCCATCGACGCCCGCAAGCCGGAGGCGCCGAAGCCGCAGCGCCTCTGCCTGTTCGAATATGTCTATTTCGCCCGCCCCGACTCCGTGGTCGGCGGCCGCAGCATCTATGTTGCCCGCAAGAACATGGGCATCAATCTCGCCAAGGAAGCCCCGGTCGAAGCCGATGTCGTCGTGCCGGTTCCGGATGGCGGAACGCCCGCAGCGCTCGGCTACGCCCAGCAGAGCGGGATTCCCTTTGAATACGGCATCATCCGCAATCACTATGTCGGCCGTACGTTCATCGAGCCGACCCAGCAGATCCGCGCCTTCGGCGTCAAGCTGAAGCATTCCGCCAACCGGGCGATGATCGAGGGCAAGCGCGTCGTTCTCGTCGACGACTCGATCGTGCGCGGCACCACTTCGCTGAAGATCGTCCAGATGATCCGCGACGCGGGCGCCAAGGAAGTGCATATCCGCGTGGCGAGCCCGATGATCTATTTCCCGGATTTTTATGGCATCGACACGCCGGACGCCGACAAGCTGCTCGCCAACCAGTACAGCAGCCTGAAGGCAATGTGCGATTATATCGGCGCGGATTCTCTTGAGTTCCTGTCGATCGACGGCCTCTACCGCGCCGTTGGCGGCGAAACCCGCAACAACGACAATCCGCAGTTCACCGATCATTACTTCACGGGCGATTATCCGACCCGCCTGCTCGACAAGGAAAGCACCAGCAATGTGCGCAAGCTTTCCGTTCTCGCCAGCGGCGGCTAAGGCCAGTTAAGGCAGCCCGTCGGCTCGGGGCGAAGGCTGCGTTCTCCCCGTCATTCCTGTGCTTGTCACAGGAATCCAGTCACGGCGCGTCTGCGCCGTGAAAGACTCTCTTAGCGCGCAAGGACTTGCGCGCACTTGGTCCCTGTGACAAGCACAGGGATGAGGGAAGTGAGGCTGGCGCGCACGGCGAGACAAGCCGTTGGGGCTTCTTCTCCATGAAAGATTTCGACGAACAATGGCGGCCGTGGTGCTGCATCAGGACGGCAATATGAACATCGATTTGAAGGGCAGGATCGCACTCGTCACCGGTGCATCGCGCGGCATCGGTTATTTCACGGCGCTGGAACTTGCGAAGGCGGGAGCACACGTTATCGCCTGCGCCCGCACGGTCGGCGGCCTCGAGGACCTCGACGATGCGATCAAGGCCGTGGGCGGCACGGCGACGCTGGTTCCCTTCGATCTCGCCGACATGAACGCCATCGACGCGCTCGGCGCCTCGATCTTCGAGCGCTGGGGCAAGCTCGATATCCTGGTCGCCAATGCCGGCGTGCTCGGCGTGATTTCGCCGATCGGCCATATCGAGGCGAAGGTCTTCGAGAAGGTGATGAACATCAACGTGACGGCGACGTGGCGGTTGATCCGCTCCGTCGATCCTTTGCTGGCGCGTTCCGACGCCGGCCGCGCGGTCATCATGTCGTCGGGCGCTGCCCATAAGTGCAGGCCATTCTGGGGCGTCTACTCCGCGTCCAAGGCGGCTGTCGAGGCGTTGGCCCGGACCTGGGCCGGCGAAACACAGCGCACGCCGCTCCGCGTCACCAGCGTCGACCCCGGCGCGACGCGCACCGCGATGCGCGCCCAGGCGGTGCCCGGCGAAGATCCGGAAACGCTTCCGCATCCTTCCGAAGTCGCCAAGGCGATCCTGCCGCTCGTCGGCCCCGATGTCACCGAAACGGGCAAGCTGTTCGTCGTGCGCGAGAACAAGCTCGTGGACTACCGGCTGCCGGAGTAAGAGGGGCGGCTACTTCTTCGCTGCCAAGGAAGTAAACAGAGCCGCGAATGGTGTTTGCGATGGGCATAGCGCATTGAGGTCGACCGGCCCCTGAATGCCATCAAGCGTCCCGTTGTCAGCAAATTGCCATATCGACCACTGGCCGCAATCCTTCCGACCTGGCTCCTTTGCTATGCTCCGCAGCCACAGATAGTGATCCGGGAACCTCGCTTCGTTGCCCTTCAGGTACTGATCGAAGAATTCCTGGTTGAGATAGAAGATCGGCTTGCCGGAGTAACTCCCCTTCAGCTCGGTGACGAATGCGTTGATCTCGGCGCTCAGCTCTTCGAGGGTCGGAACCTTGCCGCAATTGCCGGTGAACTCGAGATCGATCGCGATCGGCAACGTGCCCAGCTCCACGGGAACCGTCGCCAGCAGATTCTGCGCCTGCTCACGGCCGGGGCGGCAGAAGGTGAAGAAATGATACGCCCCGCGCACGATGCCGGCGTCTTTCGCAGCCTGCCAGTTCTCCACAAAGAGCCGGTCCCGGTGATCACCGCCCTCAGTCGCCTTCATGATGGCAAAGCGGACATTCGGCTGGGCAGCGAGCCTCTTCCAATCGATGCTGCCCTGATGATGACTGATGTCGATTCCCTGAATGGGATAGTTTTCCAGCGACGGAGGAGTGAAACGAAACATTGCGCGATCGTAGGCCAGATACAGCGCGGATGCGACTGCCAGAATGACGATGCCGATAATGGAGCGGCGCGCTGTTTTCCTCACGTGGCATCCCTGCAGAAATTCAGCTCTTCTCTAGCACGTTTGCGCGGGTGGCGCGCCCCGGCTTTGCGCTTGCGCTTCGGGCGTTCGTCGCTGCAATCGATTCACTGGATCGATTGCTCCGGCCGACGCCGGACCGCTCCTCACCCCCTTGACCAAACACCGTTCCCGCGCCATAAAACCCGCCATGAAAACGGTTATCTGCATCATCTGCCGGAAGATTATTCGCTAGCGCGCTCGCTGGCCTGGCCGTTTTCGTCTCCCAGATACGCAAAGATGAGAAACGCCCCGGCCCGCCGGTGCCGGTATTTTTCGGATCATCGCATTTGGGAGAATAGACATGGCCGGCCAGCCGGAACTCAAGCTGTACAACACGCTGACGCGCGAGAAGACGGATTTCGTCCCGATCGACCCGCGGAATGTCCGCATGTATGTCTGCGGCCCGACCGTCTATGATTTCGCCCATATCGGCAATGCGCGCCCGATCATCGTCTTCGACGTGCTCTTCAGGCTGCTCCGGCACGTCTATGGCGCCGAACACATCACCTATGCGCGCAACATCACCGACGTCGATGACAAAATCAACGCGCGGGCGCTGCGCGATTATCCCGGCCTGCCGCTGAACGAGGCGATCCGCGCCGTCACCGAAAAGACGGAAAAACAGTTCCTCGACGACGCCAGGATGCTTGGCTGCCTCGACCCGACCGTCCAGCCGCGCGCCACCGACAGCATCCCGCAGATGATCGAGATCATCGAGAAGCTGATTGCCAAGGGCCATGCCTATCAGGCGGGCGGCGAAGTGCTGTTCGACACCAGATCCATGGCGGATTACGGCGCGCTTTCGAAGCGCAATCTCGACGAGCAGCAGGCAGGTGCCCGCATCGCCGTCGACGCGCACAAGAAAAGCCCCGGCGATTTCGTTCTCTGGAAACTTTCGACCGAAATCGAGCCCGGCTGGGAAAGCCCCTGGGGCCGAGGCCGCCCCGGCTGGCATATCGAGTGCTCGGCGATGAGCGAACGCTACCTCGGCGAGGTCTTCGACATTCACGGCGGCGGGCTGGACCTGATCTTCCCGCACCACGAGAACGAGATTGCGCAATCGCGTTGCGCGCATGGCACGGATGTCATGGCGAATATCTGGATGCACAACGGCTTCCTGCAGGTCGAAGGCCGCAAGATGTCGAAGTCCGAAGGCAATTTCGTCACCATCTATGAACTGCTGCACACCGAGACATTCGGCGGCCGGAAATGGCCGGGCGAAGTGCTGCGGCTCGCGATGCTGATGACGCATTACCGCGAGCCGATCGACTTTTCGGTCAAGCGACTTGAGGAGGCGGAACGCTTGCTGTCGAAGTGGCCCGTGGCGGACGCCCGCACAGCGGCACCAGATCCAGCTGTGCTGAATGCGCTCGCCGACGATCTGAACACGGTTGCCGCCGTTCAGGCGCTTCATGCGCTGGCGCAATCCGGCGATGCGGCCGTTTTCGCCGCAAGTGCCGCCCTTCTCGGGATTCAGCCGAAAAAGACGGAAGTCGATGAGGCGGTCGCCGCAGAAATCGACGCCCGCGTGCGTGCGCGACTCGAGTTGCTGAAGGCGAAAAATTTCGCCGAGGCCGACAAGATCCGCGAAACGCTTGCCGCCGAGGGAATCCAGCTTAAGGACGGCAAGGACCCGGCGACCGGCGAGCGGGTGACGACCTGGGAGGTGAAGCGGTAATATGGGACGGGCGGCGGCATATACCCCCCTCTGGCCTGCCGGGCATCTCCCCCACAAGGGGGGAGATCGGCAAGACGTGCCGGCTTCCCGGAATATTGATCGCACTCCGAACAGCTTCGGCCATCCGAGGCCTTTGTTCAGGGCGGGAGTTCGCTACTATCCGATCTCCCCCCTTGTGGGGGAGATGCCCGGCAGGGCAGAGGGGGGTGCCCCCTCACTTCAGAGCAAGGAGCACGGCATGCCGCATGCACCGGTTCCGCCGCAACGGCGCGCGAACGCCCGGCGCATGCGCAAGACGATGACGGATGCCGAGCTTCGTCTCTGGAACGAACTTCGCGCGCACCGCCTGATGGGTTTGAGCTTTCGGCGACAGATGCCGGTCGCCGGCTATGTTGCCGATTTCGCCTGTCCGGAACATCGCCTGATTGTTGAGATCGACGGTTCGCAGCATGCATTGGCGCCGAACGCTCTCCATGACGATGTGCGCCGCGTGCGCCTGGAGCGGGACGGCTGGACAGTTCTTCGTTTCTGGAATGACGACGTACTCAAGAATATCGACAACGTCTGCCTGCATATCCTGCGCGTCATAGGAAAGGATCGGGCATGAGCAAGATCTACACCGGCGGCTGCCAGTGCGGTGCCGTCCGCTTCCGGGTGGACGGCGAGCTTACGCACTCGTCGATCTGTCACTGCCGCATGTGCCAGAAGGCGTTTGGCAGCTACTATGCGCCGCTGGTTTCGGTGCGCGGGGCCGATCTTGTTTGGACGCGCGGCGAACGGAAAAAATTCCGATCGTCCAATTTCGTCGAGCGCGGCTTCTGCGCAGACTGTGGCACGCCGCTAACCTATGAGGCGCCGGATGGGCTGGCGATCGCTGCAGGCGCCTTCGACGATCCGGCCCTGCTGCCGCCGACGATCCAATACGGCATCGAAGGTAAGCTGCCGTTTACGGATAGCCTGCACGAGCTTCCCGGAATGCGGACGGAGGACGATGCCGAGGCGGCCGAATTCATCAATGAGGTCATCTCCTACCAACATCCCGATCACGACACGACCCACTGGCCATCCGGAGCACAGACATGAGCGAACCCATTCGAACGGGCGGGTGTCAGTGCGGCGCCGTGCGCTTCCGCATCAGCGGCAAGCTGGGGCGTCCGTCGATCTGCCATTGCCGCATGTGCCAGAAGCAGTTCGGCGGCTTCTTTTCCGCGCTCGTCACGGCGCCGGATGAAGGCATGGAATGGACGCGCGGCGAGCCGAGCTATTTCCAGTCCTCGGTCAATATCGACCGCGGCTTCTGCAGCAACTGCGGCACGCCGATGACCTACCGGCATCCCGGCGGGCTGGAGCTTGCCATCGGCACCTTCGACGATCGCAGTGATCTCGCGCCGCAGATCCAGGTCAACTACGACTCACGCCTGCCCTGGGTCGAAACGATCTTCGAGGCTCCGGTCCACAAGGACCAGGATTTCTATTCCCGGCAGGAGCAGATCATCTCCTTCCAGCATCCCGATCACGATACCAAGACATGGCCCGAGAAAGGCTTGAAGATATGACCGAAGTCCTGCGTACCCTCTATCCCGAAATCGAACCCTATGCGTCGGGCCATCTCGATGTCGGCGGCGGTCACAAGATCTATTGGGAGCGCTCGGGTACGCCCGGCGCCAAGCCTGCCGTCTTCCTGCATGGCGGCCCGGGCGGCGGTTTTTCGGCGGTCCATCGCAGGCTCTTAGACCCGAAGCTCTACGATGTCCTGCTGTTCGACCAGCGCGGCTGCGGCAAGTCCACCCCGCATGCAAGCCTCGAGGCCAATACGACCTGGGATCTCGTCGCCGACATCGAGCGGCTGCGCGAGATGGTTGGAGTCGACAAGTGGCTGGTCTTCGGCGGCTCCTGGGGTTCGACGCTGGCGCTTGCCTATGCCGAAAAGCATCCCGAGCGGGCTTCCGAACTCGTCGTCCGCGGCATCTATACGCTGACCAAGGCCGAGCTCGAC
>NZ_JBNDHS010000085.1:0-25982 GCF_056755095.1 Rhizobium sp. SVR5-9E
GGCTACCCTCGTGCTTCTTTTGGTGTTTATCTGGCTATCAACCTCATCGGCCTCCTATGTCGGTCTGTTTGTGTTCTTCGTGGCTGCAGGAATGGAATGGCTTTGGCGCGGAACAGTGATCGTCAGAGGATCGCGGTTGCGTCGCGGCATGACAGCCGAGTTGCTGGTCGTGACGGCCATTCTGGTGATCGTGGCGATCGTCACCGTCGTGGACACGGCAATATGGACGCCACTCCTTACCATGCTCGACGAGACGATCCTTCAGAAGAACACCACGAGTTCGTTCGAAGAACGGAGCATGTGGACGGCGACGTCCTGGCAGGCGTTTCTAAGCAGCTATGGGCTTGGGGTCGGCCTAGGGGGCACACGTGCTTCTAATTCCGTCGTATCGATGTTGAGCAATGTCGGCCTGTTTGGCGGCATGCTGTACTATGGCTTCGTCATGCTGACACTTCTCCACCCCTTGCCGCCCGACGACGATGAGGGGGCGGCGGTGCTGCATGGCGCGCGATGGGCCTTCATCGCACCGTTTGCGACTTCGGTATTGGGTGCTACCACGCCGGACTTCGGAACCTTCAACGCTTGGCTTTTCGCAATGGCACTCGCCGGATCCGCCAAAGTGGCAGATCCTGTACGAAAATATCCTCGCCTTGCCGGATAAGATTTATCCAGCAAACCCCAGCCAGAGCTCAATCCACTGCGCCGGTTCATCAGCCTCCAGCAACAGCGGCCGCCGGCGCGGTTCGTCGCCGCGGTGTCATCGTCGGAGCTTTCGGCCTGAAGCGGACCAGAACTTCGCGTCCGTCCGCCGAGGCCTGGGTGCGTTCCAGCTCGTCGCGCTCGCGAACGGCTTCCATCCAATGCTCAAGATCGCTGCCGTCCAGGCGTCCGCATTGTTCCCAGAGCGCGTAGGCACGCTGGGCGATCCATTCGTCCCTGTCTTGACCCTTCATTTTACTGTCCCTTTATTTTAATGCAGCGAGGCTGCTTCTGAAAACTGTGTTTCACCAAGTATTTCAAGGAGGTGGCTGCGCGCCCGGTTCACTCGGCTCTTGATGGTGCCGACCTCGCAATGGCAGATCACGGCTGCTTCCTCGTAACTCGTGCCTCCCACGACCAGCAGCAACGCATCGCGGTGCCGCGCGCCGAGCTTATCGATCGCAGCCTGCACCTCGCGGGCTCTCAGGGACCAGTCCTGTGTCGATTTCACCGGCACCTGACATTCGCTAAGATCGCCGACACAGCCGACAGGCTCGCGCTTGCGGCGCTTGTAGCTGCTGCAATAGGTGTTGCGCATGATTGTGAAGAGCCAGGATTTTAGGCTGGTGCCGTCCTGGAACTGTTCGAGATGGCAGAGAGCTTTTGAGACGGTCTCCTGCACCAGATCGTCGGCGTCGTTTTCAACGCGCTCGAAACGTCTCGAGAATGCTTTAAGTGCTGGAAGTAGCGAGATAATTTCCGCTTGGGAGGCGCGGTTCCGTTCGAATGAAGCCGTTGGCATGGCATTTCTCCTTCTTAGCTGGAGCAATGCCTGCGCAATAAGTGTGTTCCCGAGAAAGTTTTTGAGTACGTTAGCGTACAACCGCTATTACTGCTGACGCGAAAGCGGGGTTCCTATCAGTCGCAGGTATTCCTCTTCCGCAGCTCCGTAGGAGCCGTTGGCTTCCTCAATCAGGCCTTTGCGGTTGAGGATGGTGATCTGTCCTCGATTGGCGCGGATATAGCCTTTGCCCTCAAGGATGTGGACTGCCACGGTGACGCCCGGGCGCCTCACGCCCAGCATGATTGAGAGGAATTCATGCGTCAGCGAAATTGTGTTGCCATCCATGCGGTCGTGGACCATCAACAGCCAGCGCGCCAGGCGCTCCTCCAGCTTTGAGTGGCCATTGGCGAGGACCGTCGACGACATCTGCGCCATAAAGGCTTGAATATAGGCAAGCAGCCTGGCTCGGAGCGTCGAACTGGCGTCGATCGCCTCCTGGAGCTTCGTTGAGGAGATGCGAAAACCGGTTCCGGATACCTGCATGAATGTCATGTTCGGCGATTGCTCGCCGCCGAGCACGATGGCAGCCCCTGTCATGCCCTCGCGCCCGGCGATACCCACCTCGATGTCACGCCTGCCCGAAAGCCGGGCCACAATCGAGGCCAGTCCCGACTCCAGGAAAACGACATAGTCGGCCGGCTCATGCGCCTTCTCAATCTCGTAGGGAATATCGAGCGTCACGTATTCGAGGTGAGGAGCGAGAAGCGCCAGATCCCTTGCATCCATACTTTTCAGAAGTGCATTGCGGTATTGTCGGTCTTCAGTCGGCATTCGTTTCCCCTCGGCGGACAAGAATTGCCCGACTCGATGGAAATGGACCCTAGCGCCTTGAAATTACAGCACAACCGACTGTCTTCTATCGTACAAACTTCGTAGCGTGTTCGCGGGCGTCGTGTGCTGGGCAGAGCGGCATTCGAATGACAAGAGTGCCTGCTCAATCGGGCTAGGCTGGTGATCGTTTCAAAGCTCGAGCAGCGCATAGGGCCGGCCGGTCGGCTTTTCGATGTGCGCCGCCACGTTGAAGACTGGAGCTCCGCCGGGTGTGCGACCCTCGTAGGTGCCGCGATGAGCGTGGCCATGCACGACGGCATTCACTTTGAAGCGGTCGATCGTTTCGGCAAGGCGCGATGATCCGAGAAAGGGATAAATTTCAAGCGGTTCGCCGGTGACCGTCTCGACAATCGGTGCATAGTGCAGAATGACCACCGAGCGATCGGCGCGCACCTGGCGCATGGCATTTTCCAGCCGCATCGTTTCTTCGACGCTCTCCGCGACCATCGCCTTGATTGCGCTTTCCCCGAACGAGCCGAGCATATGCCGGCCGAAGCCTCCGACGAAGCCCTTGACGCCGACGAAGCCGACCCCCTCGATTTCCACTGTTTGACCGTTCAGAAGCTTCACTCCCGCATCCGTGAGAATGGAGCATATTTCCTCGACGTGACCGCTTTCGTGGTCGTGGTTCCCGAGAACTGCAACGACCGGCACCGAGCAATTCCGGAGGTCGACGGCAAGCAACTCCGCTTCCCTGGGTTTGCCCAGGTCGGTCAGATCGCCTGCGATGACCAACACGTCCGCAACAGATGAGATTTCGCCGAACAGTTCCTTATAGGACTTGCCGCCATCTTCCCTGACATGAAGATCGGCGACGGCTGCAATTTTGACCGTGTTGCCGCTATCACTCATCCTTCTTCTCCCAATCGCCGCGCAGTTCGCCTTCGCCGCCGACATCGGCGAATCCCCATTCCTTGACATCGATTTCGAAATCGGCCCGGGAATACATGCGGCCGCGGCAAATTCTCATCTGCGGAAGGGGCAGTTCGCGCTGAGCAGCCAGGCGGTCGAGCAATTCATCGAGCAGCCACTGCGGAATCTTGTCGCGCTCCGTCGGATAGATCCAGCGGAAGTTCAGGAGGTGGATAAGCAGCACCTCCCAGTGCACCTCCATGTAGCCGAGCAACTTGCGCCAATCGATCTTGTCGTGGGCGCGAAGGATCACATGGGCAACATCCGCTCCATCGTACCGATGGCGAAGCTGGATGAAGAACTTCGACCACAGCAATTCGGTCGGGCTGACGATCCAGACCGGGCAGCCGCACATCTCAACTTGCCTGGCATCCTCGAACCAGTCCTCGCCGACGGGCATGGTGCCATTGGAAGAGGCAAAGATCACGTCGAAGAAATGCTTGCCCTGAAAGATCTTGCCAAGCCACCGCTCGTCCTCAACCTCGACCGCATAGCCCCTTTCCTTGAAATGGCCGAGAATGCGGGCGTAGTCACCGGCCTTGCAGAAGATGTCGAAATCCTTGGTCTGGCGGGAAATACCGGTATAGGCGCAAACCGCGTAGGTACCGGCGACGAGGAAGGGAATCTTACAGTCAACGAGTTCTCTTATCGCCTCGGCGACGAAAGGCTCGGCATCGGGATCTATGAGTTGGGGCATCGCCCTGGCCTTCATGAGCGCAGGGTTGGGCCTGCCCTTCTTGGTCCCGGTCGAGGCGTTCATCGTTCATCCTTTTTCGTGAGACAGCCAGGTCCAGTATGCGGCTTGCGCGGTGTCATCGGGGGCTTCAGGACGGTTGCTTCCCTGCGTTCTCGCCTTCATCGTAATTCACATCCCAATCCTTCTCCGGCTTTTTGCTTCCCGGTGGGTTGCGATGCACGGTTGCGTCGTCGGAATGGGTGATAACGCGCGGTTTGGCGCTGCTGACGCCACTGTTTTTCGCGCCCTTGCGTGTCCGGGCGAATTGCCCTTCTGCGTCCTTGCGGATTTTATCCTTGTCGGTCATCGCCGGCTCCTTAAAGCACATGTTCAAGCCGCACCGGCGGACGGCGCTTGGCTGCCATCAAGAGGTCGAGTTCTATCGAAGACGGACCAAATCGCTTGAAAAGATTCTTCGCTTGGTCATCGTCGAGACCATATTTCTCAGCAAACTCATGGAGGCTGTAGGGACGCCCGCGCACAGTCCGGCTTCGGCGCGCGGTTTCGCGAATCTGCGTCATGGATTTCTCCCCAGGCTGTTGAGCAGGAAGAACCGCCTATTGCCCCAAAAAGTTCCGCAAGGCCTCAAATGCGCTTTCAAGAAGTATCGTCAACCGGGGCACTTTTCCGTGGAAGACTGCGCCGGCGACGGGAGCCCTAAAACCTCTCGCAGTTCGAGGCGTTTAGCAGCGTACTCGGGAAGCTATCCATGAAGAAAGTCATCGCCGTCGTCCTCGTTGTCATGCTCGTTGGAGGAGGGTGGATCTTCATGTTTGAACGCGACTCCGCTACGGTCCCGATCGAGCAAGGTTACGGCCCGTCGCCGACCTTGCCTGCGCCGAACCCTACGCTGATTCCGACGCTCAATGTGGCCGAGGCGTCGAGCTGGCCGGACGGGGTCACGCCAAAGGCCGCTGGCGGTCTGAAGGTGGAGGCCTACGCCAAGGGTCTCGACCATCCGCGCTGGATCCACGTGCTGCCGAACGGCGATGTGCTGATTGCCGAAAGCAACAGGCCGCCAAAGGGCGGTGACGTCGGCTTCAGTATCCGCGGCTGGGTCGAACGCGCGTTAATGAGGCGAGCCGGCGCTGAGGTGAAGAGTGCAAACCGTATTACCCTGCTCCGTGACGCCGATCACGACGGGACGGCGGAGATGCGGGCGACTTTTCTGAAGGGCCTCAACTCGCCGTTCGGCATGGCCTTTTCCAAGGGCACGCTCTACGTCGCCAACACCGACACGATCATGGCTTTTCCCTACGAAAAGGGGCAGACAGCGATCACTGCCCCAGGTGAGAAGATCGCCGATCTGCCCGCGGGCCCGATCAATCTCCATTGGACCAGGGATATCATTGCCGGCCTCGATGGCGCCAAGCTCTACGCCACCGTCGGCTCGAACAGCAATGTCGGCGAAAACGGTATGGATCTGGAGAAGAACCGCGCATCGATCCTCGAAATCGATCTTGCCACAAAAGCCGTTCGCGTTTTCGCAAGTGGCTTGCGCAATCCGAACGGACTTGCCTGGGAGCCACGGACCAACGCACTCTGGGTCGCCGTCAATGAACGGGATGAGATCGGCAGCGACCTGGTTCCCGATTACATGACCTCGGTCAAGGAAGGCGGCTTTTATGGCTGGCCCTACAGCTATTTCGGCCAGCACGTCGACAGCCGCGTGAAGCCGCAAAATCCCGATCTGGTCGCCAGGGCGATCGTTCCCGACTATGCCCTTGGTCCTCACACCGCCTCGCTCGGCCTTACCTTCAATACGAGCAACCTGTTCGGCCCGGAATATGTGGGCGGCGCCTTTGTCGGCCAACACGGTTCGTGGAACCGCAAACCTCGCAGCGGCTACAAGGTCATCTTCGTTCCCTTCTCCGACGGCAAGCCGTCCGGTCCGCCGCGGGATGTGCTGACGGAATTCATCGGCCCGGACGACAAGGCGCGTGGCCGTCCTGTTGGCGTCGCCATCGACATCAAGGGCGCACTGCTGGTTGCTGATGACGTCGGCAATACTATTTGGCGGGTTTCACCGGCTTCGGCGCAATGACGGAGCGCCCGACAGATAGGGCTCCCACAAAATAGCCGAACGTAGGGCTCCGCCTTGCTTTCCTTCTGGGCGCTTTGGCCCTATCCTAGGATATCTTTGTCAATATCATGAGCTTCTTTTGTTTCTGGAAATTGTAATCGTGGTCATGCTCACCGTTCTGAACGGTGTGCTTGCAATGTCCGAACTTGCCGTCGTTTCCTCCCGTCCCGCCCGCCTCCGGGTACTAGCCGATCAAGGCAGCCGCGGCGCTGCCCAGGCGATCAAACTTGCCGAACACCCAGGCCGTTTTCTCTCCACCGTTCAGATCGGCATTACGCTCGTCGGCGTCCTTTCGGGCGCCTTTTCGGGCGCGACCCTTGGCGGCCGCCTCGCCAATTGGCTGGCCACGCAGGGCCTTTCGCCGGCTGTCTCCGACGCGGTTGGCGTTGGTGCGGTCGTCGTCGCGATCACCTACCTCTCGCTGATTATCGGCGAACTGGTGCCGAAGCAGATTGCCCTGCGCGAGCCTGAAACGGTTGCCAGCAGGATGGCTCCGGCCATGGCCGTACTTTCCAAGCTCGCTTTGCCCCTCGTCTGGCTTCTCGACGCTTCGGGTAAGCTTGTGCTTACGCTTCTCGGACAATCGGGAAAGGGCAGCGATGGCGTGACCGACGAGGAGATCAAGACCGTGCTCGCCGAAGCACAGAGCGCCGGCGTGATCGAGAGCGAGGAATCCGCGATGATTTCCGGCGTGATGCGCCTCGCGGACCGGACGGCGAGAGCCTTGATGACGCCCCGTCGTGATGTCGAGGTCATCGATATCGAAGACAGCCTTGAGGAAATTCGCAAGCAGTTGCATCAGACGCGCCGCTCCCGCCTGCCGGTTCGCCGTAACAGTTCAGACGAGGTGCTTGGCGTCCTCTTCGTCAAAGACTTCTACGATGCGCTGCACACGCATGGTCATGCCAGCATTCAGTCGCTGACCCATGAAGTGCCGGTGATCTCGGATCTTTCGACCGCCACGCATGTCATTCAGGCGATCCGGAAATCGCCGGTTCACATGGTTCTTGTCTACGACGAATACGGCCATTTCGAAGGCATCGTTTCTTCCGGCGACATCATGGAGGCAATCATGGGTGCGCTGCAGGAAGGACCTGCCGACGAGCAGGCGATCGTCCGCCGCGCCGATGGCTCCTACCTTGTTTCGGGCTGGACCCAGATCGACGAATTCGCGGAATTCATGCATTTCAAGCTCGACGACGATATTGAATTCCAGACAGTGGCCGGCCTCGTGCTGGAGGAGCTGAAGCATCTGCCGGAACTCGGCGAAAGTTTTGTGAAGGATGGCTGGCGCTTCGAAGTCATCGATCTCGATGGCCGCCGTGTCGACAAGATCCTTGTTTCCCCGGAGCTTGAACAAGCCGCAGAGCGGACAGCATAGTTCCTCAGTCCAGCGAAGAGCAGTCGGTGGATCGCGCTTTGGCGCCACCCGCCGAGGCATCTGGTCTGACCAGCTGATCGTATCACGAAATCTCCGGGCCAGCGCCTGCGGCCTAGGGAACAGCGGTTGCTTGCGAATCTGCAGCACAAGTATCCTTGACAACAATCCTTCTTGAGTGTCTGGTTTGACCAGGTTGGGAGAAAATGGATGCTGCCAGCATGGCGGCTTTGCAGGAGGAGGCGTCAATGCTGAGATTTGCCGTCGTCGGAATCGACCATGGGCATACGTTCGATCATGTAAAGGGATTGCTTGCCGCGGGCGGGGAATTTGTTGGCTATTGCCCGAAGACGTCGGTTCCGGCGCTGCTCGAAAATTTCAAGAAGACATATCCGGACGCGCCGCAGATCGACCGTGAGACGATTTTCGCCGATCCGACCATCGACGTCATCTGCATCGCCGCCATTCCTCGCGATCGCGCCGGCCTTGCGATCCGGGCCATGAAGGCCGGCAAGGACGTGATGACGGACAAGCCCGGCGTCACCACCTTCGAGCAGCTCGAAGAAGTGAAAAAGACGGTCGCCGAAACCGGCAAGATCTTTTCGATCTGCTTTTCGGAGCGCCATTGCGTGCGCTCTGCCGTCAAGGCTGGAAAGCTGGTCAAGGAAGGGGCGATCGGCAAAGTGATCCAGACCCTCGGCGTAGGCCCGCACCGGCTCCAGCTGCCAACGCGGCCGGACTGGTTCTTCGATCCGGAGGCCTTCGGCGGCATCATTGTCGATATCGCCTCGCATCAGATCGACCAGTTTCTTTTTTATACCGGCTCGACGAGCGGCGAAGTGGTTGCAAGTTCCATCGGCAATTTCGGCATGCCGGAAAAGCCGGCGTTCCAGGACTTCGGCGAGGTGCTGCTTCGCTCGGACAAGGCCGCCGGTTACGTCCGCGTCGACTGGTTCACGCCCGAGGCGCTGCCGACCTGGGGCGACGGTCGCCTGACCATTCTTGGCACGGAGGGCTACATCGAACTTCGCAAATACATCGATATTTCCGGCCGCCCCGGCAAGGATCACCTGTTCCTCGTGAACGGCAAGGAAAACACCTACATCGATTGCAGCGGCGAGAAGCTCGACTATTTCGAGGCGTTCACCGCGGACGTGCGGGACCGCACGGAGACGGCGATGACCCAGGTTCATGTTTATGAGGTTTGCCGTCTTTCGCTCGAGGGGCAGACCAAGGCTGCGCGGATCGGCGGACGATAGGAGGAGATACCATGACGAACAAATTGCGCGTCGGCGTCATCGGTGCCGGTATCGCTTCCCGGCACCTGAGCGGTTTCGACTGGAACAAGGATCTTTTCGAAGTGCCCGTCCTGTGCTCGCTGGACGAAGACCGCGGGCGCGAACTCTGCGCCAAGCATGGCATTCCCGAATATACCCAGAACGTCGACGAGCTTTTCGCCCGCAATGACCTCGACATCATCGACATTGCGAGCCCGCCGGATTCGCATTTCGAGTTCTGCCGGAAAAGCATCGAATCCGGCAAGCATGTGATCTGCGAAAAGCCGCTCTTCGGTTCGATCGCCGAAGTCGATGAGATGAGCGACATCGTTGCCCGCTCGGGCGGCGGGAAGCTGATGCCGATTTTCCAGTACCGCTATGGTTCCGGCCTGCAGAAGCTGAAGCGGCTCATCGAACTTGGTCTCACCGGCCAGCCGTTCATGACGACGATCGAGACGCACTGGTGGCGCGGACCCGACTATTACGCGGTGCCATGGCGCGGCAAGTGGGCGAGCGAGCTTGGCGGCGGCCTGCTCGGCCACGCGATCCATGCGCATGACATGCTGAACTACGTGCACGGCGCCTGCGCCGAAGTCTTCTCCTATGGTGCGACCCTCGTAAATCCGATTGAAACGGAAGACACGGCGGTCCTTGCGGTCAAGATGCAGAACGGATCGCTTGCCGCGCTTTCGATGACGCTCGGCTCGCGCAAGGAAATCTCTCGCCTGCGTTTCTGCTTCCGCGATGTCGTCGCCGAAAGCATTCTCGAACCCTACACGATGGGCCGCGACCCCTGGACCTTCAATGCCGGGACCGAGGAGCACCAGAAGCGCGTCGACGACGCGCTGGCAGGTTACGAAGTCAAGGAAGACGGCTACACCCGTCAGTTCGAGCTCTTCCACCAGGCGATCGTGGAGGACAAGGAGCCGCCGGTGACGCTCCAGGACGCGCGCAATTCACTGGAACTGGTGACGGCGGCCTATCATTCGCAGCGCACCGGCCAACCGACGCCCCTGCCGATCACGGCCGAGCACCCGCTTTACCGCTCGTGGCTTCCTGAGGAGGAGCGGCGCTTGGCCGCCGGCCGCTGACCGCGGCGCAACAAAAATCGCGTCATCCGCTAGGGTGACGCGCTAAGGAGACCCTTCATGGAGGCAGCTCGACCTGCGCTCCGGCTTCAAGGCGAACAGCGACTCTACCAGGTCGTCGCACGCCGGATCTTGCGCATGATCGAGGCAAATGCCGGAAAGCCGGACTGGCATATGCCTTCGGAACGCGAACTGGCCGAAGAGCTGGAAGTGAGCCGCCCGGTCGTTCGCGAGGCGGTCATCGCGCTCGAGATGCGTGGCATCGTCGAGGTGAAGGGCAGGGCGGGCATCATCGTGCGCCCTGTTCGCGGCAAACAGGTTAATTTCGACATGCTCCCGACGGATGCCGGCCCCGGCCCGTTCGAGCTCCTGGAAGCGCGGCTTGCCGTGGAGGCGAGCGCAGCTGCCATCGCCGCCGAGCGCGCGACGAATTACGACATCGCCGTGCTCGAGGACTGTATCTCCCGAATGGAGCAGGAAACGGATGCCGTGGCGCTCACCGAAAAGGGCGACCGCGACTTCCACCTGACGATCGCCCGGATGACCGGGAACGCCGTCATCTTTTCCATGGTCGAAGCCCTGTGGACACAGCGCGATGAATCCCTGATGTGGAAAAAGCTGCACGAGCACATCCACGCGCCCAGCGTCCGTCCGCTCTGGATCGGCGACCATCATGCGGTGCTGGCGGCGTTACGCCTCCGCAATCCGGATGCCGCCTACAAGGCCATGGCCCGGCACATCCGCAATGTCAGCGCCGAGCTGATGGAGGCCGATGAACGCGGCCGGCTTGCGCCCGATCCGGAGAAGGCGGGCGAGGCAAAGGTATGATAACCGAAACGCCGCCTCCCTCACGCATTTAAGAGCAGGAAGACGGACCCGCGCCGTTTGGCGCAGGTCCTTCCAGCCGGTCAGGATGGTATTGCCCCCAGCGCATAGAGGATCCCGCGGAGCTCCGCCAGTCCGCGCATGCGGCCGATGGCGGGGTAGCCCGGGGTGACGGTCTTGTTGAGATCATCGAGCATGCGGTGGCCGTGGTCGGAGCGGAAGACGATTTCATCCTTCGCGCCGCGCTTGCGGTCTTCGGCCACGAGCTCCTTCAGGACTGCGACCATATCGACATCGCCCTCCAGATGAGCGCTCTCATGGAACGTCCGGCCATCGGCTTCGCGTTTGGTGGCGCGCAGATGCGCGAAGTAGATGCGCGAGGCAAAGCGGCGGGCGATTGCCGGCAGGTCGTTGTCGGCGCGCACACCAAGGCTGCCGGTGCAGTAGCACATGCCGTTCGCCGGCGAGGGAACGGCATCGAAGAGGGCGGCGTAATCCTCGGCGCTGGATGCGATGCGCGGCAGACCGAAGAGCGAACGCGGCGGATCGTCCGGATGCAAGGTCAGCTTGACGCCGCGCGCTTCGGCGGCCGGCGTGACGGCCTGCAGGAATTCGATGAGGTGCTGCCGAAGCTTGGCGGCGTCAATGCCTGCATAAGACACGAGCTTGTCGCGGAAGGCGGGAATGGTCAGTGGCTCGGTGGTCGAGCCGGGCAGCGCCGAGGTGATGTTGCGCGTAATGTCGTCAATCTCTTCTTGCGTCATGCTCTCGTAAACTTCGCGAGCACGCTTCTGGTCTTCTGCCGAATAGTCATCGCCGGCACTCTGGCGCTGTAGAACGAAGAGATCGAAGGCAGCGAAACGCTCGTGATCGAAACGCATCGCGGTCGCACCGGTCGATGTCACATAGTCGAGCTCGGTGCGTGTCCAGTCGACAACCGGCATGAAGTTGTAGCAGATGATCGGGATCCCGCAGGCGGCGACGGCTTCGAGGCTTGCGATCCAAGCTTCGATTTCGGCTTTGGCCTTCCCGCCTTTGCGCTTGACCGCATCGGGGATCGGGATGCTCTCCACCACGGACCATGTAAGGGACGAACGGCCGGGCGGGGTGGTCTCGATCATCGACTTGCGTTCGCCGACTTCACTTTCGGTCCAGGCGCGTCCGATCGGCACTTGATGCAGCGAGGAAACGATGTTCGTCGCGCCCACCTGGCGCACGTCGTCCAGGGTGACGGGAGCCTCAGGCCCGAACCATCTCCAACCTTGCCGCATCTGTCTCCTCCTTGTTTGTCTCTTTGCTTATTGATCAGCCGGATCCGCCTAGCAGAAATAATCGGGATGGCGTGCCCGAAGCTCGGCGACGTCAGGGATGACGGCGCTCAAATGGTGAAGCATGGCGGCTCGCGCTGCCTCCACGTCATGGGCTGCGATCGCGTCGCGGATCACCTTGTGCTCGTGAACGACATTGTCCATGCGACCCAGGGCCGGAAGCGTCAGCCGCCGGGCCCGGTCGATCTGTACCTTGACGGTCTTCAGGATGGACCAGATCCCTGGATAGCCGGCGATCTGCGTTATCGCCTCGTGAAACGCCTCGTCCTCTTCATGGAAGTTGGACGCATCGCCGAGAGCCGCGAGCGCGTTTTGCCGGGCGATAATGGAGTCAAGCTGCGCGATATGCCGCGGCTCGGCAATTCTGGCGGCACTTTCGACGGTCGTGCTCTCGAGCGCCTTGCGGATGACGACTGCCTCCGGGATTGCCGATACAGGGACGCGTGAAACGACCGTGCCTGATTGCGGAAAGATATCGACGAGACCGCCGTCGGAAAGCCGAAGCAAGGCTTCACGTACCGGTGTGCGGCTGACGCCGAATTCTTCGGCGATGCGCTTTTCCTGAAGAACCATGCCAGGCGCCATGCGCAGCGATACGATATCCGCATGCAGCCGCTCGAAAATGGCATTCGCTGTCGTCACGCGGCGCAGCTTCCGCGGTCTTTCCGGCAGAGCCGGAAAGTCGATCGCTTCGGAGCTGGATGCCTGCCGCATGAAATTTCCTTAACGTTGACTCTCTCGTGCATACTAGTATATCAATTCAACTGCATTGCCAAGACGCGCCGGAAGGAGCGGCGCTCTTGATAAGGATATTGGAGATTTCTGCAGATCTTGGGAGGCAGGCGTGGCTGGGGTTTTGCCCGGGTAACTGCCGCAGAGGAGGAGAGAACATCATGAAAATTACGCGCAGAACATTTGTCGGAACGGCGGCCGGCGTTGCCGTTGCAGGCATGCTGCCCACCCGGCTTTTCGCCCAGGCGAAGAAGCCGGCGAGCCCGGTGACCATTACCATTGCCGACGTCGCCGGCAATCTGGCGCTGACGCAGGGCATGTTTGAAGCCTATGCCTCGGAAAAGGCAGATTGGGTTTCAAGCTTCGCCTTCACCAAGGCTCCGGCACCCGAGTTGCCAGGCAAGATCAAGGCGCAGCAGGCGGCGGGCAAGGTCGATATCGATCTCGTGCTGACCGGGACGGATGCTCTTTCGGCCGGTCTCGACCAGGACCTGTGGATCGATCTCGCAGCCCACAAGGCCGAGCTTCCGAATCTGGAAAGTATTTTGCAGCCGCAGGCCTTCAAGATGCAGGCGCTCGCCAAGGATCATGGCGTCGTCGTCACCTACTATCCGTCAGGCCCCTTGCTCGAATACATGCCGGACAAGGTCGCGACTCCGCCGAAGACGGCACAGGAGCTTCTCGACTGGACGAAGCAGAACAAGAACAAGTTCCTCTATGCCCGCCCCGCCAATTCCGGTCCCGGCCGAACGCTGCTGATGGGCCTTCCCTACCTGCTCGGCGACAGCGATCCCCGCGATCCGGTCAACGGCTGGTCCAAGACCTGGGAGTATCTCGCAGCTCTTGGTGAAAACATCGAATATTATCCGACGGGTACTGCGGTGGTCTTCAAGGAACTCGGCGAAGGCACCCGCGACATGGTCGCGACCACCACCGGCTGGGATATCAATCCGCGTGCCCTCGGCATCGTTCCAGCGGAAGCCAAGGTGCAGAAGCTCGACGGCTTCCACTGGGTCACCGATGCGCACTACGCCGTCATTCCGAAGGGCGTTTCCGATGAGAAGATGGCCGTTCTCATGGATGTCATCAACTACATTCTGCAGCCGAAGCAGCAGGCGATTGCCTATGACGCCGGCTACTTCTATCCGGGCCCGGCAGTAAAGGACGTCACGATCGACATGGCGCCGCAGGAAAGCCAGGACGTGATCAAGGAGTTCGGCCGCGAGGAATATGCCGACTGGATCGCGAGCAATCCGCTCGAAGTGCCGCTGGAGCCGAAGCAACTCGTCGACGCCTTCCGCATCTGGGACGAAAAGATCGGCGCCAAGAAGGGCTGATCGAACAAGACGGCGCCGCCTCTTTTGGCCGGCGCCGCTCTTTTCTTACAGAGAATGGAGTTTGCGTTGAATTCGCCGGTTAACAACACAGCGCTGTCTTCGCGCAACAATGCCCGTCTCGAACTCGATGGCTTGCGCCGGTCCTTCGGGACGTACAACGCCCTCGACGGCATCGACCTGGCGATCGAGCCGGGTGAATTCATCGCCCTGCTCGGTCCCTCCGGCTGCGGCAAGTCGACGGCGCTCAATTGCATCGCGGGGCTGCTTGGGCTTTCGGGCGGCCAAATCCGCCTCGGCGGCAACCGCATCGACCAGCTGGAACCGGAAAAGCGCGGCTTCGGCATGGTGTTCCAGAGTTATGCGCTTTTCCCGCACATGAGCGTGCGCAAGAATGTCGGCTTCGGCCTTGCCATGCAGGGCATCAAGGGAGCGGAGGCTGACAAGCGCATCAATGACGCGCTGGCGCTCGTCCGGCTCGAAAGCCAGGCGGAAAAGTTGCCCGGCCAGCTTTCCGGCGGCCAGCAGCAGCGTGTGGCGATCGCCCGCGCTGTCGTCATCCGTCCGCCGATCGTCCTGATGGACGAGCCGCTTTCCAACCTCGACGCCAAGCTGCGCCTGGAGATGCGCGCTGAAATCCGAGGCATCCACGACCAGATCGGTTCGACGACCATTTATGTGACCCACGATCAGGACGAGGCGCTGTCGCTCGCCGACCGCATCGTGGTGATGAGCCAGGGACACATTCAGCAGATCGGTTCGCCGCAGGACCTCTACCAGCGGCCGGTCAACCTCAATGTTGCCGATTTCATGGGCTTTCGGACGCGCATCGCCGGACGTGTCGTTTCGGTTTCCGGCGACGAGGCTGAGATCGAGGCAGCCGGCGCCCGCTTGACCGGCACCATGCGGATGCCGCTTCAGGTGGGCGATGCGGCGGTGCTCTCCGTCCGCCCGGAAGATCTCGTTGCAACCTCGGACGGGGCGGGGATTCCGGCGACCGTGACCAGCATGGAATATCGCGGCCGCGCCTTCTTCGGCATGGCGACCGCGAAGGATGGATCGGACCTCTATTTCCGGGCCGATGACGTTCTGCCGCGGGGCGCATCCACCTCGCTGCAGCCGGTAACCGGCAGGGCGCTTGTCTTCAAGGGGGCCGCTAAGTGAGCGGGCCGTCGCTTCGCACCCGGCTTGCCGCCCGCGGCCTCGACGGCACGACGATGCTGGTGCTGCCGGGGCTGATCTTCATGATCGCGCTCTTTGTCTATCCGTTCCTCTACGGCGTCGCGGACTCGCTGACGCCGAAGGAGGGCGGCCCCTGGTACGCGAACTACGCAAAGTTCTTCACCGATCCCTTTCAGTACAACACGATCGGCGCGACGATGTGGCTCGCTCTTCCGGTGACGATCGTCAATCTTGCGCTCGCGGTTCCTATCGCCTTCCGCGTGCGACTCATGCGACGCCAGAGATTGCTGACGACGATCCTTGTTCTGCCGATCACGCTCGGCACGGTCTTCGTTGCAGACGGTCTTCTGACCTTCCTGGGGCCGCGCGGCTGGTTCAATCACGCGCTGCTCGTGCTCGGCATCCTGGATTCGCCGCTCAAGCTCACGAACAACTATTGGGGCGTCTTCGCCTCGTTGCTGATCACCGGCTTTCCCTTCGCCTTCCTGCTCACGCTTTCCTATGTTACCGGCATCGATCCGGCGATCGAACATGCCGCAGCCACGCTGGGGGCCGGTCCATGGCGGCGCTTCTACCGGGTTTTCCTGCCGCTCCTGGTTCCCGGGCTCGCCGTCACCTTCTGCCTTGCTTTCGTTCAGGCTTTCGCGGTGTTTCCGTCGGCCGTCTTGCTCGGCGCGCCCGCCGGGCCGACGCGCGTCATCTCGATTGCCGCTTACCAGGCGGCGTTCGAACAATATGACCATTCGCTGGGCTCGGCGATTGCCCTCATCATGGGCGGCGTCGAACTCTTTGTCGTGGTGGCTGTTCTCGGCTGCCGGTCTCTCTTCTATCGCGGCCCTGCCGGCGGCACGAAAGGCTAAGTGATGATCCGGGACCAAGGCCTTGCATCGAAGATCTGGCGCGTTGCCATCTGGGCGGCGGCCGGCCTTTTCATTCTGAACCTTCTGGCGGTGATTGCCGTCGTCATCATCAATTCCTTCGCGACGCGCTGGCTCGGCACGTGGCTGCCTGCCGGCTGGACGACGCGCTGGTACTTCAGCGCCTGGAAGGAGTTCCAGCTTTCGAGCGTCGTGCTCGTCACCTTCGAGATCGTCTTCACCGTCACGCTGATTTCCGGCATTCTCGGCGTCATGACCGCCTACGCGCTGGCTCGACGCGATTTTCCGGGTAAGCGCTTGATCGTGCTGCTCTTCCTCCTGCCGCTGTTGATCCCGCCTTTGACCTACGGCATCCCGCTTGCAACCGTGCTCTACCAGCTCGGCCTCGGCGGTACCTTCTGGGGCGTGGTGCTGATCAACCTCGTGCCATCCTTCCCCTTCGTCGTGCTCGTCATGATCCCTTTCATCGAGCAAATCGACCCGCGTATCGAGGCGGCTGCGCGCGTGTTCGGCGCGGGCACGACAAGCCTCTTCATCCGCATTCTGCTGCCACTGCTGCTGCCAGGGATGCTGGCTGCATTGCTCCTGGTGCTGGTGCGCACCATCGCCATGTTCGAACTCACCTTCCTCATCGCCGGGCCGACGACGCAGACGCTGGTCGTATCGCTCTACTATGCTGTCTTCGCTTCAGGCGTCCGCGCCGGTCAGTCGATCGACGCCATGGCTGTCGTCTATATGATCACGACGCTTGTCTGGCTGGTGCTTGCGCTGCAGTTCGTCAATCCGACGCAGATCGTCGCCAGAGCCAAACAGCAACCGGTGCACTAGCCGGTCAAGCGGTCTGACGTCGCCTTTGTGAAGAGGTGTCGCTGAACCAAGCATCGTCGTTGAGCCAGAAAGATGATCTCAGCGGGAACCCTGCTGCATGCTTGGGACAGGTTCCCAGCGACTGTTGTCCTTCCTTTACACGATAGCAATTGCCGCTACAGTCTTGGCGAGTCGTAGCGACATTCAGCCGAGGCGAGGGTGAAGAGGAACATCATGCCATTGCGATCAAGAACCAAGGTCGGCTTGGCTGGCAGAGCGATGGCGTGCCTGCTTCTAGCATTGTCGCCGATGATCGATATTGCCCGTGCCGACGACGCCAGTGCACCAACCTACGACCTGCGATCGCGCGCGACCGAAATCATCGCTCGGCTGCTGGACGATAAGGCCGATTTTGGCGATCGAAAGCGGCGCTTCGAGGAGGCGATGAGGGCGACCCCTCAGCCAACCCGAGTGCAGATACGCCAAGTCGATGCCGATGGCGTCGAAGGCGAGCTGATTTGGCCCGCTCGACTCCACCATCCACTTGGCAAGCGCGCCATCCTCTTTCTTCATGGTGGAGGCTTCTATGGCGGTTCCCTGCGTAGCCATCGCAATATTGCGGCTTCGTTCGCGAAGGCGACCTCCGCCGATGTGCTGTTGATCGAGTATCGGCTGCTGCCGCAATACCGCTTTCCGCGCCAGGTCAACGATGCGCTCACCGCTTTTCGATGGCTGCTCGAGTCCGGGTACGAAGCGGGAAACATTGTGGTGATCGGCGACTCCGTCGGCGGAACCCTGGCGCTCCAAATGTCCCTTCGCCAGATCGCTACGAACGCCGAGAAGCCTGCTGCCGTCATAGCAATCAGCCCGATCGTCGATTTCGAGGGTGCGGCGGTTCCAGCGGATGGCGAGGACGAGGTTTCCGTCAGCCGGGAATGGCTGCAGCAGGTGGGGAAGGAGTATGCGGGGAAGGCAAGCACCTCGCTTCAGCAAGTATCACCGATAAACAATGACTATACGGGGTTTCCTCCCGTCCTCCTGCAGGTCGGCGACAAGGAGTCTTTGCGGGGGGATGTCGAACGTCTTTTCGATAAGCTGAAGGCCGCAAACGTCGATACGCGGCTGGATGTAGTGCCGGGGCTTTTCCACGAGGCCTCGCTATTTCCGTTCTGGCTCGACCAAGCTCGGCGCTCCAACCAGCATGCGGCGGAGTTTGCCATGGCTCATTTTGCCGATAAACCAGCACAGTAAACCGAATTCCGTTCAACGGGCCTTTCCGATGCTTGCATACATGCCGGTGGTCCGGAATTCGGTCGGAGTGATGCCGTACACCCGCCGGAAGACTTTGGAGAAGTAGTTGGGGTCGTCAAAGCCGCACATGATCGACACCTCCTTGACCGGCAGGAAATCTGCTTTCGTCAATAGTTTCGTCGCCCGTTGCAGCCGCTGTTGAAGCACATATTCGGCAGGCGGGACGCCTTCGCTCTCCGCAAAGCTGCGGGAAAAATGCGCGCGGCTGAGGCCGACGATGCTCGCCAGCTCGCTGACCGGCAATGGCTGCTCAAGATTGGCGTGTATATGATCGATGACCGGCTGCATGGCGCTGAGGTCTGCCGCAAAAGCCGGTGAGCCGAAGACATCATCGTAGAGTGCCATCGCCGCCTCGTAGGCGATCGCGGAAGCCGCACCAGACGTGGTGGCTCCTTTGATCAGGCGAAGGCTGCAGTCGGCAAGATGGTCGATGGTCGATGGCTGCAGCCTTAGAATGGGACCTGCAAGACCAAGCACCATCTTGTGGATTCTGAGCGTCTCCTCGCCGTGCATCGAGATCCAGAAATATTCCCAGCGGTCACCCTTTTCGAGCCAGTAGCGGTGATTGTGCGGCACAAGCACCATCATTGTATCGCCGGCTTCAAGGTTGTGGGTCCTGTTCTGGTAACGAAGCCGGCCGCGACCGCTGATCGTGTGCTGAAGCACCGTAAAAGGTGTTTGTCCGCGCTTTCTGCCATCCCAGTCGTAGACTTCGTTCTCCCGCACCTCATAGCCCGCGCTGGTCGGCATGGCATGCAATCGCTGTCGGCCGCGAGGCAGAGAGACCGTCCTCATCGACTGGCCATTGGCGATCAAATTGTGCAGCACAAAATTACCCTCGAAAGCATAATACTTCTCTCGCCACCTTTGTGAATATGCGCATAATCCCTTTGCATAAGAGGAAGAGATCGCGGTCGAAAGGACGGCCGGGAGGAATACAGGCTCAATTTCTGGCATTTTCGGACGACATGCGCCAGCATGTGGCCTGTCTCCTCTCTCGCCTTTTTTACCTACCATCTGATTGGATCGAGGTGAAGGTTATGAGTTTCAAAATCGCTATCATCGGGGCAGGCAGCGTCGGCTTCACCAAGAAGCTGTTTACCGACATTCTATGCGTGCCGGAATTCAAGGACGTCGAATTCGCGCTCACGGATCTGAGCCAGCATAACCTCGAGATGATCAAGGCGATCCTCGACAAGATCGTCGAGTCCAACAGGCTGCCGACGAGGGTCACGGCAACGACTGACCGCCGCAAGGCGCTTGAAGGCGCGCGCTACGTCATCAGCTGCGTGCGCGTCGGCGGTCTCGAAGCCTATGCCGACGACATCCGCATTCCGCTGAAATACGGCATCGACCAGTGCGTTGGCGATACGATCTGCGCAGGCGGCATTCTCTACGGCCAGCGCAACATTCCCGTCATTCTCGACTTCTGCAAGGACATCCGCGAAGTCGCGGAGCCCGGTGCAAAATTCCTCAACTATGCCAACCCGATGGCGATGAACACCTGGGCGGCCATCGAGTACGGCAAGGTTGATACGGTCGGCCTCTGCCACGGTGTCCAACACGGGGCAGAGCAGATCGCCGAGGTGCTTGGCGCCAAGTCGCCGAAGGAGCTCGACTATATCTGCTCGGGCATCAATCATCAGACCTGGTTCATTGATCTCCGCCTCAACGGCCGGAAGATCGGCAAGGACGAACTCGTCGCCGCTTTCGAGGCGCATCCCGTCTATTCGCAACAGGAAAAGCTGCGCATCGACGTGCTGAAGCGCTTCGGCGTCTATTCGACGGAAAGCAACGGCCACCTTTCCGAATATCTGCCCTGGTATCGCAAGCGTCCGGACGAGATCACCAAATGGATCGACATGTCGGACTGGATCCACGGCGAGACCGGCGGCTATCTCCGTCACTCGACGGAAACCCGCAACTGGTTCGAGACCGAATTCCCGCAGTTTCTCGAATCCGCATCCAAGCCGATCGATCCGTCCAGGCGTTCCAACGAGCATGCGAGCCATATCCTCGAGGCGCTGGAGACTAACCGCGTTTATCGCGGCCATTTCAACGTCAAGAACAACGGTGTGATTACAAACCTACCGGCTGATGCGATCATCGAGTCACCGGGCTTCGTCGATCGCTTTGGCGTCAATATGGTCTCCGGCATCACCCTTCCGGAAGCCTGTGCGGCCACCTGCATTTCGTCGATCAACGTGCAGCGGATGTCGGTTCATGCGGCGATCAGCGGCGATGTCGATCTCCTGAAGCTCGCCGTGCTGCATGATCCGCTGGTCGGGGCTGTCTCCACGCCGGAGGAAGTCTGGCAGATGGTCGATGAAATGGTCGTCGCCCAGGCCCGCTGGCTGCCGCAATACGCCGATGCGGTCCCCGCCGCCAAGGAGCGCCTGTCGAAGGCCAGCGTGAAGACGCGCGACTGGGCAGGCGCTGCGCGGCGCAACGTGCGCTCGATCGATGAGCTGCGTGCTGAGAAGGAGGCTCTGAAACAGGCCGTTTGAATTTCGTGTAGAATGGGGTGCGGCGGGTTTCCGGGAGGGAAACCCACCGCGTCAAAACCCGGTTTCACGTCGTTAGAGGAGAAGCGGAAGCTGCCTGCGGGCGCTCCGAACAAGAGGGAGAGACGATGAGGAATTTTCGCAATCTTGGCATTCTGACCGCACTTTCGCTGAGCGTCTCGGTCGCGGCCTTGCATGCATATGCTGCCGAACCGACCGTCGCACCGGAACCAGCACCTTTCCCGGCCGAAGGGAAGATCAAATACGTGGCGCGCGATTCCATTCTGGAATTCAAGGCGCTGCCGGAATATCACGAGCCGGATTGGGTCACGAAGAAGTTCGTCGACACCGGCAAGCTGCCGCCCGTCAAGGACCGCCTTCCGAAGGAGCCGCTGGTTTACAAGACCGGCAACATGCCTGATGGCGTCGGCATCTACGGCGATACGATGCGGCACGTCATCGGTGGTCGGCCGGAAGGCTGGAACTATGGCGCGGGCCAGACACAGGGCTGGGGCGGCATCGATATCGGCCTGTCGGAATGCCTGACGCGCACCGGTCCGCTCTTCCAGGTCGAAGCCAAGGACACCGAACCGCTTCCGAACCTCGCCAGGAGCTGGGAATGGTCGAAGGACGGTCATAAATTGACGATGTACCTGATCGAAGGTGCGAAATGGTCGGACGGCGCTCCGTTCGGCGCCGACGACCTCATGTTTTACTGGGAGGACGAAGTTCTCGATCCGAACGTTTCGCCGTTGAACGGCGCGACGCCGGAAACCTTCGGCGCCGGCACGACGCTGAAGAAGATCGACGATTACACCGTGGAATGGACATTCAAGGAGGCGTTTCCGAAGCAGTATCTGTACGCGATGGCTTACGGAACCTTCTGCCCGGGTCCCTCGCATATCCTGAAGCCGCAGCATCCGAAATATTCGAAGAACACCTACGAGCAGTTCAAAAACGCCTTCCCACCGGAATATATGAACATTCCGGTGATGGGCGCCTGGACGCCGGTCGAATACCGGCCGGATGACATCATCGTCATGCGCCGCAATCCCTACTATTGGAAGGTCGACGAGAAGGGCAATCAGCTGCCTTATCTCAACGAGTTGCAGTACAAGCTCTCGACCTGGGCCGACCGTGATGTTCAGGCCGTTGCCGGCTCCGGGGACTTTTCGAATCTCGAGCAGCCGGAAAACTTCGTGGCATCGCTGAAACGCGCGGCGGAAAAGACGGCTCCGGCCCGTCTCGCCTTCGGACCCCGGCTTATCGGCTATAACCTGCGCATGAACTTCTCGGCCAATGGCTGGGGCAATCCCGACGAGCGGGGCCAGGCTATCCGCGAGCTCAACCGCAACGAGGACTTCCGCAAGGCCGTCACCATGGCAATCGACCGCAAGGCGATCGGCGACTCGCTGGTCAAGGGGCCGTTCACGGCGATCTATCCCGGCGGCATTTCCTCGGGCACGAGCTTCTACGACCGCAAATCCACCGTCTACTACCCCTTCGATCTTAAAGGTGCGAAGGCCGAACTCGCCAAGGCCGGTCTCAAGGATACCGATGGCGACGGCTTCGTGAACTTCCCGGCCGGAACCGCGGGCGGCAAGAATGTCGAGATCGTCATGCTCGTCAACAACGACTACACGACCGACAAGAGCCTTGCCGAAGGTGTTGTCGGACAGATGGAGAAGCTTGGGCTTCGTGTCGTCCTCAACGGGCTGAACGGCAACCAGCGCGATGCCGCCAACTATTCCGGCCGCTTCGACTGGCTGCTGCGGCGCAACGACACCGAGCTCTCCTCGGTCGTGCAGAACACCGAGCAGCTGGCCCCTGTCGGTCCGCGGACGAGCTGGAACCATCGCGCGCCGGAAAATGGCGAGGTCGACATGATGCCCTACGAGAAGGAGCTGGTGGACATCATCAACAAGTTCACCGCCACGCAGGACAATGACGAACGCGTCAACCTGATGAAGCAGTTCCAGAAGATCTCGACGGAGCATGTCTACACGGTCGGCCTGACGGAATATCCGGGTGCGCTGATCATCAACAAGCGCTTCTCGAACATTCCTGAAGGTACGCCAATCTTCATGTTCAACTGGGCTGAAGACTCCGTCGTCCGCGAGCGCCTGTGGGTGGCTGCCGACAAGCAGCAGAAATACGAACTCTTCCCTGAACAGCTCCCCGGCAAGCCGGGCGAGAAGGGTCCGCTAAACTAGAGCTCCCTCCCGGATGAAATGGGCTTCCGGCCGCGCGTGGCGCGCGGCCGGACATAACCAACTAGCCGGCCGCGCTGACGAAGAGCGACTGGCGGCAAGGAGAAGCGAACCGTCCGATGTTCCGATTCCTGCTCGTGCGCATAATGTCCGCGATACCCGTGCTTCTCATCCTGAGCGTGGTGACATTCGCAATCATCCAGGCGCCACCCGGCGACTATGGCGACTATATCCGTTCGCAGCTGATCAATCAGGGCGGTGCATCCTACGCGCAGGCCGAGGCGCAGGCGCAGGCCTATCGCGTCGAGCACGGGCTCGATAAGCCGATGGTCGTCCAGTATGTGAACTGGATCACGGGCATCGTCACGCGCGGCGACTTCGGCTACAGCCTCTATTACAACAAACCGGTGGCCGACGTTGTCGGCGAACGGCTGCCGCGGACGTTGCTTCTTGCGCTCGTCTGCCATCTCTTCGCCTCGGTGCTTGGCATCGGTTTCGGCATCTGGGCGGCAACAAGACAATATAGCTGGATCGACAGCCTGCTCTCCGGCATTTCCTTCCTCGGCATGACGGTGCCGCGCTTTCTGATGGCGCTGATCATTGTCTATCTGCTGGTATTCCAGTTCAACATCTCGGAGATCGGCAGCTTCTTCTCGCCGCAATATGGCGGTGCTCCGTGGTCCTGGACGAAGTTCGTGGATCTCGTCAGCCATGTCTGGCCGGTCGTGGCGATCGCCACCTTCGGCGGGCTCGCCTACAATATGCGTGTCATGCGCGGCAACCTGCTCGATACGTTGAACGCGCAATATGTCGAGACCGCCAAGGCCAAGGGCCTGACCGGTGGCGCAGTGGTCATGCGCCACGCCGTACCGAATGCCCTGCATCCGCTGGTCATGTATCAGGGCGTCGTTCTGCCCTACATGCTGACCGGCGAGATCGAGACGGCGATCATTTTCGCGCTTCCGACCGTCGGCCCCGCCATCGTCGGCTCCATGGCTGTCGGCGATGTCTACGTTACCGCAACCTTCATGATGGTTCTCTCCGCCACGCTGATCGTCGGCAACATTATCGCCGACATGCTGCTTGCCCTGCTTGATCCGCGTGTCCGCCAATATGGAGGAGCCTGAGATGTTCGCCTTCGACTCCTCTCCGTCATCGCCGCACGAAACAACCGTCAAGAAACCGTCGCATGGCAACGAAAGCTACATCGCGCTCGTCTGGCGCCGTCTGAGGCGGTCATGGACCGGCATGATGGGTCTGGTGCTTGTCGTCCTTCTGATCGTCATGGCGATCTTCGCCGACTTCTTTGCGCCGATGGACCCAAAGGCGACCGATGTCGGTTTTGCGCCGCCGCAGGTCATGAGCTTCCACGACAAGGACGGCAATTTCGTCTTCCGGCCACGTGTCTATGCGCTCGCCGATTCCGAGGAACTCGATCCGATCACCTTCCAGCCGATCGTCGGCCCCGACTATGACAATCCGCGCTATCTCGGCTTCTTCGTGAAAGGCGCGGAATACAAGCTCTTCGGCTTCATCCCCGCCAGCCGGCATTTCTTCGGTTCGATAGACGGCGAGCCGGTGCACTTTCTCGGTACTGATAAGTTCGGCCGCGACGTCCTTTCGCGTGCAATCATCGGCTCGCGTATTTCGCTGATGATCGCACTGACGGTCGTCTTTATCGTCACGATCGTTGGTACAACTGTCGGCATGGTCTCCGGTTACTTCGGAGGGACCTTCGATATCTGGGTCCAGCGCTTCGTCGAACTGGTGCTCGCCTTCCCGCAATTGCCGTTTTATTTGGCGCTGACATCGCTCATCCCGGTTACCGCACCCACCAACGTCTTCCTCGCCTTCGTTATTGTCGTCATGTCGGCACTTGGCTGGGCGCAGATGTCGCGCGAGGTGCGCGGCAAGACGCTGGCACTCGCGCGCATCGATTATGTACGGGCGGCGATGGCCGTCGGCGCGTCCGACCGGCGCATCATCTTCCAGCACATCTTTCCGAACGTGATGAGCCACGTGATCGTGGCCGTGACGCTGCATATTCCAAGCGTCGTGCTGCTCGAATCCTTCCTTGGCTTCCTGGGCTTTGCCGTGAAGCCGCCGCTGATCTCGTGGGGTCTGATGCTACAGGATACGGCGAATTACTCCGTCATTGGCACGTATCCCTGGATACTCGCTCCCGTCGGCTTCGTGCTGGTCACCGTCTTCGCTTTCAATGCGCTGGGTGACGGTCTGCGCGATGCGGTCGATCCATATTGAGGTGGTGAAGATGGCTCTTGCTCTTGTCAGTTCGTTCGCACCGCCCGTCCGGCACGACCACGACGGCCGCTCGGAAAGCCCGATCATCGACGCCCGCAATGTTGCGGTGAACTTCAAGGTCGAGGACGGCGTGGTGGAGGCGGTCAAGAATGTCTCGTTCCAGCTCTACCGCGGAGAGACGATTGCGATCGTCGGCGAGTCCGGCTCCGGCAAATCGGTGACTGCCCGCACGGTGATGGGGCTTCTTTCAAAGCGCGCGGTCATCTCGCCGAAGTCCACCGTCGAGTATGACGGCGCCAACATCCTGAAATTCTCCGAACGCGCCCGCCGCAAGCTGCGCGGCAACCGGATCTCGATGATCTTCCAGGAGCCGATGAGTTCGCTCAATCCGATCTATACGATCGGCAGCCAGATCGTTGAAGCGATCCGGGTGCACAAGAGGGTCGGCCGCCGGCAAGCCCAGGCCCGGGCGCTGGAACTGCTGAAACATGTGCAGATTCCGGACCCGGAGGCGCGGCTGAAGCAGTATCCGCATCAGCTCTCTGGCGGACAGCGTCAGCGCGTGATGATCGCAATGGCGCTCGCCAATGATCCGGATGTGCTGATCGCCGACGAACCGACAACCGCGCTTGACGTCACGGTGCAGGCGCAGATCCTCAATCTGATCCGCAACCTGCAGAAGGAGTTGCGGATGGCGGTGATCCTCATCACGCACGACCTCACCGTCGTCCGGCAGTTCTCAGATTACGTCTATGTCATGC
>NZ_JBNDHS010000086.1:0-25823 GCF_056755095.1 Rhizobium sp. SVR5-9E
GCGGAGCCGAGAAGAAGGCTCTTGATGTTCATTATGACCTCCAATTCAAAGTTTCGATCGGGTCTGGGATTTTTCGCCTGAGCAGCGTTCCCTGCCCCGCAAGCCATTCCTTGAGACGCCGGCTGGCCGCTTTGTGGTGGTGCGCGCTCGCCTTTGGAGAAAGGCCGACCCGCACCTGCCCTAGGAAGGCAGGCAGCGCCTGGTGTCGGAGCTGTTATTGCTCTTGATGGGGTTCGAACCGTCGGCCCTTTTGATATAAGAGCTATCTTTTTGAAATTTTGTAACGGATATCGGCTTTGCCTGCAGGGAATAGCTGATTTGGGGTCGTGAGCGGACTGGCTGTTTTTGGCGCTAATGACGAGGTACACAAGTAATACTTGCTGGTATTTCAATATTCTCGAAAACTTGATTCTTTCGGTAGCACCCTCAAATGACCCTCGACGGATTCCTGACCTTCCTTGGACTAGCTGCTGCAGTCTTCGCGATTATTCCGCCAGTCGCCAGGTTGCGGATCCGCTTGCAGCTTGTTCCGCAAGCCATCTTGGCGGCCGCGGCATTGGTACTCGCCCTCTACTTCGAGTTTTTTGAGTTTGTCTCCCTGCCTTGCCTACCGGCTTTTCGGATGGTCTGCGACGCGCTCGTAATCCAGCCCGGCGCCGCCTTTACACCCGCGATGGCTGCGTTTCTCGTTGTTTTGGTCTGGATGTTACTCGCCTGCTTGGTGGCGATATGCCTTCCACCAAGCCAGCGATCGATCCGCGCAATGGCAGATCCCGTCGAGCAGTTGTTCCATCAGCAGCGCTATGGTGAGGCGGTGGACTTCGTCCTTCCGCATCTGGGCTTCTTGGAGCGCGCCCAAAACCGCAAGCTCTGGAATCAAAAATCGAAAGACTGGCTCACCGGCAAGCGCATCCCCGATCTTGAGGAATGGCTAAGTGATCCCGACCGCGCGGAGAGGAAGCGAAGGTGGCTGACGCCGTTTCGGGTATTGTCGAGGGGCATTCCAGGGGGGGAACATGCGCAGGAGCACGCCGAGCGAATCTTGAATTCCCTCTACCTGAGCCGGCAATTCATGGACTACGCTGCCCTTCAGCGGCCTAGTGTTACAGCGGTGCTCCTGACGCTCGATACCCATCAGCGTTTTGACTTCTCCAATCGACTTTTGGCCAGCTTGGCTTCGTCGCCAGGAAGCCGCCTGTATGAAGAAGTTGAACGAAACGCCAAATATGAAGGCCTCGGCGACAATCTCGTGGTCGGCCACAATTTCATCCTGCGAGCGTATTTCTTGGACGCAAGCGTGGCCGAAACCCTTGCGGCCTGGAAGCCCATCGGCGATTTCGTGATCGATTATATTAGGGGTGATGACGCCGTCGTTCGAGCAAAGCTCAACGGAAAAAGCGATGGTTTCGACCAACGAAGGTGGCGAGATCCGGTTGCTTTTGCCATTGCCTATTTCGACTTGATGATCCGTTCGGCATTCAGTCAGGACATCAAGGATCACATGTGGCTGGCCTACATGGATCATTTCGTGGACGAGCTCGTCGAAATCTACGATGCCACCGGTCCTGAGATCGATCAGGGTGATGAATTCCCGACTTGGAATGCTCATCTGATCTATGAATGTATCAACACCTTGGGACACTGGGTTCAGTTTACTCGCAAGGCGCCAGCGGGATCGGTTCATCGTAGTTTTCCGGGAAGCGTTCACCAAGGATCGGCGGGCATTCCGGCGAATGCGGCACGCAGTCTTGGCACGTGCCTCTACCATGTCCTCCAATCCCACCGTGTCGGCGATACCATTGCAATGTATATGGTCGAATGCGTCTTGAGGGACATCAGGTATCTCGTCCAGCCTGGGGACGAGGAAGCTCGGAAGTTCCTCATCCGCTCAATTGTCACGGGCGGCGGCCGCGACAATGCACATGATTATGGAGCAAGGCTGGCACACCTACTGGGTGGCATCGATTATATCCTTCTGAATGATGTCCCGGATTTTCTCGCTGCAGCGAGGGTTGCCCACCCCGAGCAGAATTTCCCGATTGACAGGCCCATGCCGGTCTCGGCGATGCAGGAGAAGAGCTGTTGGAAGATTTCATAGCATTTGAGAAAGAGGTTGATGCTTTTGTTGAGGGGCTCCCGATTGCGGAGCTTTCGGCCCCCACATTATTGCATCAGTTTCATCAGTTTATCTTTTCTACGATTCATATGTCCCGCGGCGACCAAACCAAGCGGGCCGCTGGCGAGACGGTGGCATATCGAATGAGCTATTTGCTACCTTGGCTTGCCGGTCGCGACTGGGACCTCCAACCGGCCTCTATTCCGGAAATGATGGCAGCCTTCAATGAAGTGGACCCAAAAAGAGAACAGTTTAGAACGCTTTTGAAATATAGCCATTTTTGCGAGTTCGTACCGGCGGTTCACCGGGGTCAATATATCGTTACGCGATCCGAATCGGGTTTCTCCCTTACCTACCCAAACGAAGCGCTCGAGGAAGCTGAAGCCAAAGACATTATCGTCAGCGAGCTGGCGATCAATTTCTTGCTCGGAAAAGCATTCGATTTCGACGATCGGCTTTTTGCATTCGTTGAATCGGGTGCTGGCATCGATCCCGAACAGTTGGTGCCAACAGCGACAGCGCGCGCGCAACGGTTCGCATAAGATCTCGTGGAGCAGGCGCTCTTTACGGATGTAGGCCTTGGAGAGGTCTTGGGCTTTAATCGTGACACCTACAAAAAGTTGCAGGCAAGCTTATTCGGGTTGGCGTCGGTCGCGGGCGAGGTTGCGACCATGTATTACGGTTTGGCCCTCGGAAAAGACGACGGCCAGCTCTTCGATCGGAGCATGAGCTGGGCCACCATCGTCTGGGAAGAGCCAGTATGGTCTCAGATGCTCGAACAAACTCCCTGGATAAACAGATCCCATCAAGCGGCGACATCGTCTGCGCGACCCAGTCTGCCGATGAGGTCCGAAACAGTCATCACCTCTCGCATCGGCAATGTGTCGTATGATCCGTCTTCTTCAACACTATAAGACAGTCCGTCCCCTTCCCAGAGCCACCAATATACGACCCCGCCTTGCTTATCACGTATCGGCATCTTGAATGTCGGGAACGACTTGAAATCACTTGGGATAGGAAGCGCACCAATTTTGCGGCCAACAAGCATCCCCGTTTCGAGTGCGCCACCCAATGGGAACATCGCGATGAACGCTGTGGGATTTTCTGATAGGTTAGCCAGGTCTTTTACGGCCTCCGCGCGGGGGCCTCTGAAGAAGCGGACCACCTCCGGGTAGGCCGGATGGATGTGGGTCACCTGAGCGTAACCAAGGCCCGAAGGAGTTTCGATTTCGATAATGTCACCAGGCTGCAATCGCATTGTATGAATCCTAATTTGGACCTTACAGGCTATAAGCTTCGATGGTCGCTGGGTGAAATAACTCTTCAGCCTTCACTCGACGTGGCGAGAGCCGTTGCTCGAAATGGTATCGTAAGAAAGTGTCGAGCGTCGCAAGGTTTGGCTGTAAGCCATAGGGCCAGAGATCCGGCCCCATGATCGATCGGGCACGGCTAAGATTGTCCTCAACGAAAGGCATTGTGACCTTTGTCGCAGAAGTATCGGCTAAAGCTGCTTCGGCAAGCCGCTTGGACTGCGTAAACGCCTTCAGCAAAGCTCCTGGGAGCCAGGGATTTGCATCAGCCAAGGAGCGCCGCAAACCGAGAACGTGCATAATGGGGAAGATCTTGGTCCGGTTGAAATATGCCTCGGCCTCTCCAACCGTATCTGAGAACAACCTTACAATCGCCGGATCGCCTTCATCGAAACACCGCGGCGCGCGCGGGCCGACGAACCCATCGATTTCGCCCCGTTGCAACATGCCATTCAGGGTCTCGCCTTCGGGCGCATCGACCAGCTTGATTTCGGGAGGAAGTATCACTTTGATTTTTTCGGGCCTGCCAGGCGTGTCCATGCCACCTCGCACCCAAGTTATCTCTGATGGCTTCACGCCATATTCGTCACCGAGTATCCCCCGGAACCAGACGTTGGCCGAAAGCTGATATTCGGCGATCCCGATCCGTCGTCCGCGAAGATCAGATGGAGTGTTTATCCCGCGGTCCTTGCGAACGTATATGGACGTATGGCGGAAAGCTCGGGAAAGAAAGACAGGAACTGCAACATAGTGAGGTTCGCCACGAGCGACCGAGATCGAATAAGATGAGAGAGACAGTTCGCTGATGTCGAAAGCGGCGTGGCGGAAAGCTCTAAAGAACATCTCTTCGGGCGAAAGCAGCATGCAGGTCGGATCGACGCCATCGATCTGCACTCGGCCGTCAACGATTGGACGGGTACGATCATAGTCCCCCATTGCGAGTGACAGCGAAAGATTGCTCATGGAGTTTCCCTCAATCCTATTTGATGTTTCAGATGAACAGGTGCTCTGGTCGCCGCCGCCTGCAAAATCGCGTGGCAGACCTCAAGGCTGGCGAGCCCCCAGGCCCCGGTTTGAGCTGGCTGGATATTCTTTCGCAACACTGCAAAGATCGCCTCTATGATTTCCGATCGTGGATACCTGAAGCGCGGGGTCGGGCGGAAAATGCGTGCTGCATCATTGTAAAGATGGATGCCGTACGGGGTAATTCTCATGTCCGCTCGGTCACAGGATACGATGAGCGGGCCGAAATGCTCGTATGTTTCGGGATCGGCGTTTTTTTGATCGCTAACGCCGTAGGTCCTGGCTGTTTTCAGTCGTACCTCTTCATCGGCATCAGCGATTTTCTCCAATGCTCTGCGAGCATTGCCGTAGTTCGTTGGATCCTTGCGCGTGCCGAGCTCGCCGATATTGTCCATCCACTCATCGCTATCGAAGTGGGCATATCCGGAGTAGGTGATGCAGGCCATCGACTTCGGAAATGAGAGCAGCGCGCTATAGGCTCCTTCGGTTGACCGCTTAGGGTCCCAGTTGCCCGTCAGAGCAACCACGTCCCGGGTCAAGCCACCGGCCAGCAATCGGACAATGTCGATCTGATGTATACCCTGAGAGAAGACGACACCGCCGCCCCGCTCAGTCTGCAGTTCTTCCGGCCGTCGCGGCCGGTACAGAAAATCGGTGTAATTGAAGGCATGGATAAGCCGCACCTCACCAACTTCGCCGCTGTCAATAATTGACCTCGCGAGCTGAATTTGTTGGTCGTAGCTGTGGCTCGGACCGACAAGGAGCCTAACGCCGGCACGGGCGCACGCTTCAACCATGACCCGAGCATCATCCATAGAAATCGCCAGTGGTTTTTCAACGAGGACATGTTTGCCGGCTGCAGCAGCAGCCAAAACATGCTCAACGTGCAGCTCGTGCGGACTAGCGATATAAAGAAGCTCAACATCGCGGTCGCAGCAGAGGTCTGCGACGTTATCATAAGCGCGACCGCCGAACTCTCGTTCAAATGCCAACCTCGATTGCTCACGCGGCTCGCTGGCGGCCACAAGGCGAACACGGTTGTCGGACCTAAATGCAGGCAGCGTGAGCATGAAGGCCCGCCCAAGGCCAACGACACCGATCCTGACGGGAGCGCCGGTTCCTGCTTCAGAGGTCAAGCACCAGCCCTCCCGTCTTCGCGCGCGATACGCAAATCATGATGAAGTCGTCTTTTTGCTCGTCCATCAGGACCATGTCACGATGGTCCACCTCGCCCGAAATCAGCCGACACTTGCACGAGCCGCAGGTCCCGCTTTCGCAAGAGCTTGTGGTCTTAACTCCACTTTCCCGAACCGCTTCGAGGATAGATTTATCAGCAGGGACGACGACCGTTTTCCCCGACTTGGCCAACTCGACTTCGAATGGCGTGTCGTTGACGCGGACGACATCGACGGGCTTGAAGTCCTCGAAGTTCACCCGGCCTTCCGGCCAGTGACCCGAAATCGACTGGATTGCATCCATGAGGGGTTTGGGCCCACAACAGTAGACATGCATGTTCTTGATTTCGACAAAGTGATCCCAGAAGTCGTAGGCCTTATCGGGATCGCCCTCGTCATGGTGGACATGCACTCGTCTTCCGAACGCCTCACGCAGTTCTTCTAGGTAGGCGGTGTCGGAAGCGCTACGGGTACAGTAGATGATCTGAAAATCCGTATTTTCGGCCGCGAGTGAGGCCGCCATGGCGTAGATCGGCGTAACACCTATTCCGCCCGCGATCAGGAGATACTTGCTGGCCTTTTTCAGCGGAAAGCTGTTCTCAGGCCGCTCGATCGAGAGCGTCGAACCGACGGCGGCATCATCGTGCATGGAGGACGATCCACCCCGCGATTGCTGCTCCTTCTTGACGGCGATGACATATTGCTCGGGCTCTCGCCCGTCCCGAACCAGTGAATACCGTCTCATCGCGCCGGATGGAGTTCTGACAGTAATGTGAGCACCTGCCTCGTATGACGGCAAGCTACGGTCCTCGATCGGTTCAAGTGTGAATTCGGTGATGTAGGGCGTCAGCTCACGGCGCTGGACGACCTTCATTTCAAAAGGCGCGGTATCATCGATCATGTCGTCATCTTCTCAAAGGAAATCGGCCAACCTCCTCGGCCAGTCCAATTTACTTAGGTCTCTAAATATTTTTTGTCAACGACTGGACGGATGCAGGCCCGCTATGTAAATTTAGTTAGAGACCTAACCTTGGAGAATCCAATGCTCACGCACGAGGAAAATGAAGTTTTGACGCGCGTTTCACGCAACGCTCCCATGGGAAAGCTGATGCGCCAGCATTGGACGCCGGTGTGCCTTATCGAAGAGGTAGCCGAGCGCGACGGCACTCCGCTGCTCGTTGAAGTCCTGGGGGAGCGTTATGTCGCGTTCCGCGACAGCGACGGGCGATTGGGCCTGCTGGACGAGCTTTGTCCGCACCGGAGGGCATCGCTGGTCTACGGACGAAATGAAGAGTGCGGGTTGCGCTGCCTCTACCATGGCTGGAAAATGGATGTTGAGGGCAACATTCTCGCAATGTCATCGGAGCCAGATGGCAGTCCGCTGATGAACAAGGTCAAGCATAGATCGTATGCGACCAAGGAGTGGGGCGGCTTCGTCTGGGCTTGGCTGGGCGACCAGGCGAACATTCCAGCTTTCGATCCCCCAGCTTTTGCACCGACGGAGAACACGCAGGTCTCGATCCTTAAAATTCGCATCCCCTGCAATTGGGCGCAAATCCATGAGGGGCAGATCGACAGCGCGCATTCATCGAGCCTTCATTCCTCGGATATGGTGCCCGCCCGCGTGGAAGGGGCAGCCGCCGATGACAAGTCCTGGTACCGTCCGTCGACGGACAAATCCCCGCGAATGCAGACCCAGACCACTAGCTACGGCTTCCATTATGCGGCGATCCGAAAGCCCATCAAAAGCGCCGATACCCACCAATACCTGCGCATCACCGAGTTCGTCGCGCCCTACTACTCATTGATACCGCCCAACAGTTCCTACAATGTCGCAAGCGTGATCGTGCCGGTCGATGATGTTACAACGGCGTTCCATTTCATCGCCTGGGGAGGCACCGACTGCCCCAGCACCGAGGATTGGCGCAAGTTCAATCATGCTCAAAAAGGCATCCACCTGAATGAGCGCTGGGAATCGTTCCGCACGAAAGAGAATAACTTCCTTCAGGATCGCCAGGCGATGAAGCTCGGCAATTTCACCGGCATCAAGGGCATTCCCAATCAGGATATCGCCATGTGGGTGGGAATGGGGCCGATCGTCAATCGCTCTGATGATGTGCTTGGTGCGTCTGACCTGGCAATCGTGGAATTCCGTCGTCTTATGGTCGATGCGGCTCGCAAGGTCGCAGCTGGTGGAACCGCCCTCGGCACAGAAGAGCCGCGCCTTCCCCAGGCAAGGATTGCCTCCCACGAAGGGGTCTATCCGAAGACCGTCGATTGGCGGACGCTTGTTGACGCGCAAAAGCAGATCGCGGCCGAATAGGCATCAGGGGACAGACCGCTCCCACAGCGGTTCGTCCCCATGTATTTCATCAAAGAATGTCGAGTTTGTCGTTTTCGAGCACCGGCCGGATGTTGGCCTGTATGGCGTTCAGCAATTGCAGGAACGTCCGAAATTCTCTTTCAGAAAACCCTTTCACGGCAGTTTGTACAACGTGCTTCGCCATCGGAAGGAGCTCGTCCTTGAGGGCGAGCCCCTTGGCTGTGAGATGAATGTTGATCTTGCGCCGGTCTTCTTCGTTTCTCGTTCTCTTGACTAATCCACTCTGCTCCATCGATTTTATCGCCGAGAGCGTGGTGGGTTCCATGGTCCCGACAATGAGTGAAAGTTCCCGTTGAGTTAGCCCGTCTTCGTGCCAAAGCGCTCGGAGAAAATACCACATCCCGAGCGTGACTCCGTAAGGCTCGATAGTTTGTTGAAGCAGCTTCTGAATGAGGCGGTTCGTTAAGCGAACCTGATAGCCAACGCTTTCGGCAAACGGGAGTGCGATGTCTTCGAAGGCTTCATCGAAGGCCGCGGACAGGCTAGGCGAGTTCGTTACACTTTTCATTCATTCATCACTTTCGGGAGTACCTTAGCTTATTCAACGTGGCCCCTTCGAACAACTTTGCGACGGTGCGGCAGCAAATCTAGGCTCGTTTCCTCCGTCTCGCGCATTTTACACTTCAAGCTGCGCAGAGGTTAGGTACCTAAATGTTCAGACTAAACCTACTAAGGAATTGGGTCAGGCGCAATCCACCGATATCGTGAGCAAAGCTGTGATTTCATGCGTTGTTACAACGATGGGACGCGCCGGCCTGCAACAATAGGACGTTCTTTCCATTTTTTGTTGGCATTTTCGTGTTGTAGATCAACGACGGGATGCAACCATGAGGCGTGACGCTGTTTCTCCTGCATCCTTTGTCGATTCACTCTCGACAGCGAAAAAACCCGCGTCTATGTTAAATGATAAGAGACCTAAGTAATTTCGATGCTGAGGCTCAGGAGGAATTCACCGGGATTAGTCGCTGTCGCTGCTACTTCGGCGCGCCCGGTGATGACATGGTCCACTAAGGGAGGAAAGAGAGTGAAATCAGCAAAAGCACGCTTGGCCGCTATGGCAGTGACCGCTTTGACGGGGTTCATCCCCTATCAGGCAGCAGCGGCCGATACTTTCGAGATTGACGTTGTCCTGCCACTGACGGGCGGGGCGGCGTTCCTCGGCAAGGCCGAACAACAGGCGCTCAGCCTTTATGAGCAGGTGGTGAAGGAGGGTGGAGGCATCCACGGAAAGGAACTGAAGTTCGTTTTCCATGACGATCAATCGAACCCTCAAACGGCCGTACAGATCGTCAATCAGATCAAAGCCAAATCCCCTCAGGTCATCATCGGCTCTGCGGTAGCGGGGCTCTGCAACGCTATGTCTCCGCTTATGAGGAATGGGCCGGTCATGTACTGTCTGTCGCCCTCCCTCTACGCAAAGCCGGGTGACTACGCGTTCAGTTCCAGCGTATCGACCAAGGGTCTTGCTGAAGGTCTGTTGCGCTATTTCAAGGATCGCGGTTGGAACAAGATCGGTCTCATCACGTCTACGGATGCTTCCGGCCAGGATGCTTACAAACAGATCAAGCCGCTCGTCGGTGAAGACGAATTCGCGGGTCTCAAGCTTGTTGCCGAGGCACAGTTCAATCCGACTGATGTCAGCGCTTCTGCGCAGGTGCAGCGCATCAAGGGTGCCCAGCCGGACGCTGTGATCGTATGGTCGACCGGCGCTCCGGTGGGGACCGTTTTCAAAGCTATTCGCGACGCCGCTTTCGAAGTTCCGGTCGGCACGACGGACGGCAACATGACCTACGCGCAGATGGAGCAGTATGCGAGTTTCCTGCCGAAGGAACTTTACATACCCGCTCCGCAGTGGCTGAAAACCGAAAACAGCAAGGAGCTTCCGGAAGCCAAGGCTGCAAAAGATGCCTTCTACAAGGCTTTCGACGCTGCAAAAGTGAAGCCTGACGGGCCGTCGACATTCGCCTGGGATCCGGGACTGTTGGTAGTTAGTGCCCTTAAAACACTTCCTGAGGGGGCAACGGCAGAGCAATTGAAGGAATATCTCGCGAACCTGCAGGGGTTCGGCGGTATCAACGGGGTCTACGATTTCAAGAAGGACCCACAGCGTGGCCTCGACAAGTCGAGCGTCGTCGTCACGCGCTGGGATAGCGGTGCAGGCACCTGGAAGGTTGTCAGCGATGTTGGCGGAGCGCTGCTGAACCAGTAATTGCTAACTGAGTGGAGGAAGTTCTCATGGCTGAATTTATACAGATTAGCATAGGTGGTCTACTCGTGGGCACGATCTATGCGCTTATCGCTCTTGGCTTTTCGTTGATCTACCGGGTAACGGCGATCGTCAACCTGGCCCAGGGTGGTTTCGCAATTATCGCCGCGCTGGTCGGCTATACGTTCAGCCAAAGCCTTGGCCTCCCTCTGCCGATTGCACTCGTCGCTGCCGTGCTCGTCACGACGGCGGCGGGGACTTTGCTGGGTGCCGTGACTTTCGTGCCCGCTCTCAAAAAGCTGTCCAATGCCAACGTGCTGATGTTGACGGTCGGGATCCTCACCCTCGTCGAGGGACTTGCGCTCGTGATCTGGGGCAGCCAACCGTATTCCGTGCCGCCGTTTTCTGGCGAGCAACCGCTCGACATCGGCGGGATACTTGTCCCGACGCAGGCCTTCTGGATCATCGGCACTGCGGTCGTCATCATTGTTGCGACTTGGTACCTCATCACCAGGACGACTCTTGGCAAAGCGCTGCGTGCTTGCGCTGAGAATCCAGGAGCCGCGACGCTCATGGGCATCAATGTAACGCGCATGACGATCTTCAGTTTCGGTCTCGCAACGATGATCGCCGCCATCGCCGGCGTCGTGGTGGCACCAACCACCACCTTGCAATTCAACACCGGACAGCTTTTCACAATCTCCGGGTTTATCGCGGTTGTAATCGGCGGGATCTCATCGTTTCCGGGCGCTATCCTTGGTGGCCTGCTGCTCGGCGTCGCGACGCAGCTCGCAACCGCCTACGTGTCGTCCTTGTTCAGCAGCGCCATTGCTCTGGTCATCCTTTTGCTTGTTCTCGTTTTTGCACCCACAGGCCTGATGCCATCTCGGGTGACGCGCCGTCAGGATGTAAGAGAGGAACCCCGCTCATGGGGTCACATCACCCGCCTCTGTCCAACAGTCGCATGGGGGGCAGCAGCGGTAGCTCTGGCAGTCGTGGTTCTGCTCCCATTCGTCGTCGACGGCACAATCATCTCGAGCCTCACGATTGCAGCGATTATCTTTATCGCATTGCTCGGCCTCGATCTCTTCATGGGATATACCGGTCAGGTGAGCCTTGGGCAGGCCGGCTTCATGGCGATAGGCGGGTACACGGCTGGCTATCTGGCAATCAACTACAACGTCGAGCCATTGCTTGGGATTGGAGCTGGTGTGCTTCTATCCGCCATCTGCGCACTGATTCTGTCATTCGTCACTTTGCGGTTGCGCGGCCTTTATCTTGCACTGGCGACCCTCGCTTTTGGCCTCCTGATCGATTCCTGCGCGATCGGTTTCATCGACATCACCGGCGGTCCGTCCGGAATGGTCGGAATCCCGTCATTCTCGGTGGGATCGATCTACTTCGATACTCCGCTGTCGATGTACTACCTGGTCATTGCGATCAATGTTGCTTTGCTCTTGCTGTTTTTCGGGGCGATGAAGTCGAGTTTCGGACGGGCGCTCCAGGCGATCCGGACGGACCAGATGGCAGCGACCGCCCTTGGTGTGAACATCGTCCGGTATAAGCTCGTGGCGTTTTTGATCAGCGCCGTCCTTGCTTCCCTTTCCGGAAGCCTGTTGGCATTTTCGTTCAACTTTCTCTCGCCCGATATGGTCGGAACAAACAGATCGCTTGAACTCGTTTCGATGCTCGTGATCGGTGGTGAGGGAACGTTGATAGGTCCCGCTTTTGGCAGCATCCTGATTACCTTGTTGCCGACGATCTTCCAGCCGCTGGCGATGTACAAGACGTTTTTCAGCGGCGCATTGCTGATCCTTTGCTTCCTCTATTTGCCGCGAGGAATCTACGGGGTGATTGCCGACGGTCTGAGCCGACTTTCACCTGGGGTGCGCTATAGCGAAGGCGCAAGCAAGCTTGCACAGGGGAGTGCTCGATGATGGTCAATAATGTCACCCGCGACACCTCGCCCGTTATTCTCGAGGTAACAGGCCTGTCGAAAACGTTCGGTGGCGTGAAGGCTACTGACAATGTCTCTTTCTCCGTTAGAGACGGCGCTATCACCGCGCTGATCGGCCCGAACGGCGCCGGCAAGACGACGCTGTTCAACCTGATCACAAATATCTTCCCCGCAGACAGCGGAGGTGTGTCCTTCCTTGGAAAGAGCATCAGGGGGACGTCTCCCATGAATGTCGCGGGCTTGGGACTGATACGGACATTCCAGTCCGCACGCGTCTTCCCCGGGCTGACCGTGTTGGAGAACGTGCTCGCCGGTCGGCATCGGTTGTTCAAGTGCTCTGGCTTGAGCCAGATGCTTTGGACATCCAGGAGTAGGGCCGAAGAGCGGGAGTTGCGAAATCGTGCCTCGGCGATGTTGGAGCTGGTAGGGTTGTCAAAGTTTCGCGACGCGCATGCGGTCGATCTGCCGATGGGCGCCCAGAAACTGCTTGAAGTCGTCCGTGCTCTGATGAGCCAGCCGAAGCTCCTGTGTCTGGACGAGCCGGCCGCAGGTCTGAATGACACCGAGACCGAGGAATTAGCTGTTCTGCTGCGTGCCATTCGCGTGGCTGGCATTCCAGTTCTGGTCGTGGAGCATAACATGTCGCTCGTCATGAACGTCGCTGATCACGTTGTGGTTGTTGACGCCGGGGCCGTGATTGCAGCTGGCCCACCAGCAGAAGTCCAATCGAACGCCAAGGTTATCGAAGCTTATTTGGGACGGGAAGAAAATGCCGCTGCTTGAACTTCGACAGGTCGCTGCCGGGTATTCCAATACAACGGTATTGAAGAACATCGACATTACCATGGAGGCAGGAGAAATCGTCACCCTGGTAGGCGCAAACGGTGCGGGGAAAAGCACCACAGCCAAGCTGATCTCCGGAATGCTAAGGCCATCGAAGGGCGATGTCCTGCTCGACGGAAAACCGATTGGTTCCCTGACCGCCTGTGACCGACTGCGCCAGGGAATCGCGCACGTCCCTGAGGGCCGTCAGATTTTCGGGGGCTTGACGGTCGCCGATAATCTCGCCTTGGGAGCCTATAGCGTTTGCAAGGTCGATAGATCCATTATCGAGCAACAATTGAAATTCGTATGTCGACTTTTTCCGGTTCTCAGGGAAAGGTTGGGTGATATCGCCGGTAACTTCTCTGGCGGGCAGCAGCAGATGTTGGCGATCGCGCGTGGCCTTATGTCCAGACCGCGCATACTGGTGTTGGATGAGCCGTCTCTTGGCGTCGCCCCGCTTTTGGTGGCCGAGATATTCAAACTCATCCAAAGGCTGAAGGATGAGGGCATAACGATCCTTCTGGCAGAGCAAAATGCGCGCCAAGCTCTTGCTATCGCCGATCGGGGATACGTGCTCGAACAGTCAACAATCACCATGTCCGGACCGGCCGGCGAGCTTGCATCATCGAAGGATATCGCCGAGCGATACCTTGGTGTCGGAGGTTCAACCAGTCATGGGCATGATCGAAGCGGCCAGATGGCCGCAAATTTGCAGGCACTCATAGCCTGAATCAAGGGAGAGAGAAAGTTATGGACACTGCGGTAGACGATGCGACCCTGTTTCGTGAACGCGGATTCGGCGTCAATATGGGGTTTGGGAGCGCGCCAGCGGTCCTTGTCGTTGATATCCAGACGGCCTTCACAGATCCGACACTGCCGCTCGGATCGAACCTTGACGATGAAGTCGCGGCGATAAACCAAGTCATCGATGCTGCGCGACTGGCCGAGGCGCCGATTTTCTATTCCGTTGTGTCCTATGACGAGGCGGATGCGCGGGAATCCGGCATTTGGAGGCTGAAAATGAAGGGACTATCGAGCCTTCAAACCACATCGGAAATTGTGAAGCTGGATCCAAGACTTCACCGTAACTCCGACGACTCCGTGTTCGTCAAAAAATACGCGTCCTGTTTCTTTGCAACGACGCTTGCATCACAACTTCAAACGATGCGCCGCGATACCCTGATTATTGTCGGCTGTACGACAAGCGGCTGTGTCAGAGCGTCGGCCGTGGACGCGTTGCAATATGGCTTCCGACCGATTCTTGTCCGGGAAGCCCTTGGCGATAGATCAAAAGCGGCGCACGATCAGGCCCTGTTTGATATACAAGCGAAGTACGGCGACGTTGTTGGACTTGACGAGGTCACGACGTATCTGAAGGCGCAGACTTCAGCCGCGAAAGCAATGGCTTCCTAATCATCTATCCCAAACGTTACTCCCGTTGGCGTTCCCGGCATCCACTCGATGCCGGGATTTTTGTTGCTATCCGGCTTGTAGGTTTCCACCATGTCCGGAAAACGACCGTTTGGCGGTGCTCGTTAAACCTGTCCGCAAATCTTGCTTCTCGACGGGAAACCGGACAGATTCCGTTTTCGACGGCACTCCAGACAGAGTGGAATTTAAATGGCCAACATTGGCTATGCGAGGATCTCGACAGAGGGGCAGGATCTCGCATTGGAACTCGACGCGCTGCGCAACGTCGGGTGCGACGTATATTGGAGGACCGTGCTTCCGGGATGGCGTCGAAACTCACAAATGGGACGGGGTGGACCGATTTTCATCTGGCCGATACTTGGAACCGGCCTGCAGTCCGCAGCCTTGAAGTGGGCTTACCCTACTTATATCTCGCCGCGAACAAACCATTGGGCGCAATCCCTTTACAAGGGACTGTTTGTGAACTTTTTCGCGAAACCGATGAGACCTTCCCGGAAACTCATGACGCAGACGACGAAGATCGTTCCCTGCGCCACCGTCACCCACGCACCGAGGGGCGCCAGATAGCTCTGCATTGCGACGATGACAACCGCTCCAAGGATTGGGCCGAAGATCGATCCCAGGCCGCCGACGAGGGTCATCAGGACCACCTCACCTGACATAGACCAGTGGATGTCAGTAAGCGAGGCCAACTGGAAGACGATTGCTTTCGTCGAACCCGCGAGGCCTGCCAGTGTGGCCGAGAGAACAAAGATCAGGAGTTTGTAACGATCGACATCATAGCCGAGTGAAGTCGCGCGTTGCTCATCGTCCCTGATTGCTTTGCAAACCTGTCCGAAAGGTGAATGGATGACGCGGTAGAGAAGCAGCAGTCCGCCGATGAAAATCGCGGCCGTCACCATGTAGAGCGTCATGTCGTTCGAAAGATCGAAGACGTTAAACAGTGCGCCACGCGGGACAGATTGAATTCCATCCTCACCGCCCGTGAACTCAGGCGTCTGCAGGGCGAAGAAATAGAGCATCTGCGCAAGGGCCAGCGTGATCATCGCGAAATATATGCCCTGCCTGCGAATGGCGATCACGCCAAATATCAGACCGACGACAGCGGCAACAACGGTTCCGGCAAGAATCGCGCTTTCCGGCGTGAACTGCCAATGTTTGGCTGCATAGGCGGTCGTATAGCTCGCGATACCGAAGAAGGCGGCGTGGCCGAACGAAAGAAGGCCGCCAAAACCAAGCAGCAGGTTGAAGGCCAGCGCAAACAATGCAAAGCACAAGACCTTCATGATAAAGACCGGGTACAGGAAAAACGGTGCGACCGCCAAAAATAGGATGAGCCCGACTATCACTGTCCGATGCAGTCTAGCTGCGGCCCTTTCGGTGTCCCTGTTCGACAGATCCACCATGGGTGAGAGCGTGGTCGTGATGGTTGTCATTGCCGGGTCCTCCCTTTCGAACATGGCAGTGTCTCAAGCGATCCGTCCGAACAGTCCGGCCGGTTTGACGAGGAGTACGAGCACCATGATTGCAAAAATCACGGTGGATGACGCTTCAGGATAAAAGACCTTTGTCAGTCCCTCGATCACGCCCAGGCCGAAACCTGTCACGATCGATCCCATGATCGATCCCATGCCGCCGATGACCACGACCGCAAAGACGACAATGATCAGATCGCCACCCATGTTGGCTTCGACGGAATAGATCGGTGCGGCGAGCACACCGGCGAAGGCGGCGAGCGCCACGCCGAAACCGTAGGTCAGTGTCACGAGAAGCGGTACGTTGATGCCAAAAGCCTGGGTCAAGACCGGATCTTCGGTTGCCGCGCGCAGATAGGCGCCAAGCTTCGTCTTCTCGATTAGGAACCACGTCGCGACACAAACGACAAAGGAGGCGCAGATCACCCAGCCTCGATATGTCGGCAGAATCATGAAGCCGAGATTCTTTGCACCCTGAAGGGCGCTCGGGATCTGGTACGGCAGGCCCGTTGATCCGAAGCCGTTGCGAAACAGCCCCTGCACGATCAACGCGATCCCGAAGGTCAGAAGCAACCCGTAGAGATGATCGAGATGGGCGATGCGGGCAATCAATATGCGCTGGACGAAGATGCCGACCGCGCCGACCAGCACGGGTGCGAGCAGAAGCGCAGACCAATAGTTTATTCCGAGGTAATTGAGCGCGATCCATGCGACGAAGGCGCCCATCATATAGAGTGCCCCATGGGCAAAATTGATGATGTTCAGCAGTCCGAAGATGATAGCGAGACCAAGGCTAAGGGTCGCGTAGAAAGCCCCGTTGATCAGGCCAAGAAGAACCTGCCCGAGCAGCACTTGCGTTGGAACACCGAGGAAATCCAGCATGGCCTAAACTCCCAGATAGGCGTGAAGTTTGTCGCTGTTTGCCGCGACCGCATCGGCATCGATCACGTCGATGACACGACCCTGTTCGACGACGTAGTGCCGGTCGGCAAGGCTGGCCGCGAAACGAAAATTCTGTTCGACGAGGACGATCGTGAACCCGTCCTGTTTAAGGCGCGCAATGATGGCGCCAATCTGATCGACGATGACCGGGGCAAGTCCTTCGGTCGGTTCATCAAGAAGCAGGAGCCGCGCGCCGGTGCGAAGAACGCGACCGATTGCGAGCATCTGTTGTTCGCCGCCGGAGAGTTTTGTGCCCTGACTTGCGATCCGCTCCAGAAGATTGGGGAACAGTTCGTAGATGCGCTCGAGGCTCATACCCCCTGCCCGCACGATAGGCGGCAACAGGAGATTTTCCTTAACCGAGAGCGAGGCAAAGATGCACCGGTCTTCGGGGACATAGCCGATGCCAAGTCGGCCGATCGAGCACGACGACATCTTCGTCGTCTCCTTACCCTCGAAGAGGATCGAGCCGCGACGCCGGGTAAGTATGCCCATAATGGCTTTCAATGTCGTGCTCTTTCCGGCACCGTTCCGACCGAGAAGAGTGATCACCTCGCCCCGGGCTACCTCGAAATTCATGCCATGCAAGACATGGCTATCGCCATACCAGCCATGCAGATTTTCGACCGTTAGCAGAGGTGCCGCGGATGCCGAGGTAGTGACAATGGGTGCGGTATCAATGGACATGATGCCCCCCCGAGCCGATATAGGCTTCAACCACGCGCGGGTCCTTGGAGACGGAAGCGTAATCTCCCTCCGCGAGCACCTGCCCTCTCGCGAGAACCGTGATTCTGTCGGAAAGATTGGCGACGACCGAAAGATTGTGCTCGACCATCAGGATCGTCCGCTGCGCCGAAACCGTCCGGATCAGAGCCTCGATTCGATCGACATCTTCCTGTCCAAGCCCCGCCATCGGCTCGTCAAGCAAAAGCATCTCCGGATCGAGCGCCAGCGTTGTTGCAATTTCGAGCGCGCGTTTTCGTCCGTAGGAAAGCTCGCCGGCCGGAACTTCCGCGTAACCGGTCAGGCCAACTGCCTGAATGAGATGCATCGCCTCTTCATCCAGTGCATGGAGCACCCGCTCCGACCGCCAGAAATCGAAGCAACTGCCGCGTTTGCGCTGCAGCGCGATCCGGATGTTGTTGCGCGCTGTCAGCTTCGGAAAAACCGCCGAAATCTGAAACGAGCGCACGAGACCGAGACGAGCGACTTCAGCCGGCTTGCGTCCGGTGACATCACGGCCGTTGTAAATGATCTTGCCGCGGCTCGGAGCAAAGAACTTCGTCAGGAGATTGAAACAAGTCGTCTTGCCGGCCCCGTTTGGTCCGATCAGGGCATGGATCGAACCTCGCCTGACCTGAAGATCGACATTACTGACGGCGGTAAAGCCGCCAAACTGCTTCGTCAGGCCTGTGGTGGATAAAATAATGTCACTCATGGCGTCGACTCCATCGAAACGGAAACGGGGTGTAGCGGCGACCTCTTATGTTCGCGGGTCCTGACGAGACGCAGCGTCATGACAGCGCGATGCGATGCGACACCGTCTTGACCTGGGTGTAGTGCGACAACCCTTCGGCTCCGCCCTCGCGGCCGTAGCCGCTATCCTTGACACCACCGAAAGGTGTCTCGGCAACCGAGGCTTCGAGGGTGTTGATGGAGACGTTTCCGGCTTCAATCTCGCGCGAAAGCCGGTCGACATTTGCGGCCGAGTGGGTGAAGCCATAGGCTGCGAGGCCGAAAGGCAGACTGTTTGCCTTTTCGATCGCCTCATCGAGTGAGGCAACAGGGTTGATCACGGCGAGCGGACTGAATGGTTCTTCGCGCATCACCCGGGCGTCCGAAGGCAGGTCGGCAAGAACGGTGACCGGGAAAAAGTAACCCCGGCGACCAAGTGTCTCTCCACCCGCCAGCAATCGCGCGCCCTTGGCTGTCGCGTCCTCGACCAGAGCGCGCATCGCATCGATCCGGCGGTGGTTGGCGAGCGGGCCCATCTGCACCGAGGGATCGAGACCATTGCCGATGATGTGAGCGCGCGCCCGTTCGGCAAATGCCTCGGCGAACCGGTCATAGATCGACTGATGCACAAAAAAGCGCGTCGGCGACGTGCAGACCTGGCCGGAATTTCTGGCCTTGCGAGCGATCGAGATATGTGCGGCAACAACTGGATCGACATCGTCGCAGACGATGACCGGGGCATGTCCGCCTAGTTCCATCAGTACCGGCTTCATGTTCCGAGCAGCGATCTCCGTCAAATGCTTGCCAACCGCGGTCGAACCCGTAAAGGCGATAAGGCGGGTTTGCTCCTGCGGGATAAGGTAGTTCGATATCTCCGCCGGCACACCGAAGACGAGGTTGAACACGCCGCGTGGGAGACCGGCATCATGCAGGGCTCTTGCGATGTGAAGCGTTCCGGCCGGTGTCTCTTCGGCGGCCTTGATGATGATGGAACATCCCGCCGCAAGCGCCCCGGAAATCTTTCTGGCTGGTTGGCTCATCGGGAAGTTCCAGGGCGAGAATGCCGCAACCATGCCGACCGGCTCATGGTGAACGATATAGGAGATCCCCGGCTCGCTTGGAATAACACGACCATAGGTGCGTTGCGCCTCGCCGGCGTCCCATTCGAAGAATTCGCAGCCCCTGATGACCTCGAGGCGCGATTCCGTCAGAGGCTTTCCCTGCTCAAGCGTGATTGCAGTAGCGATTTCTTCGATACGTTCGCGCATCAAGGCCGCTGCCTTGAGCAGCACTTCGGCCCGTCGCCTCGGCGCTGTCCTGCTCCAGATCTTAAAACCTTGCCGAGCGGCCTGAAGCGCATCGTCGAGATCGGAGGTATCGGCCTTCGGGAGCGCGCCAAGAACGGATTCATCTGCCGGATTGATGACTGGCAGATCGCTCTTGGTCTTGCGCCATGCGCCATCGATGTAGAGCTTGAGATCGGGGTAAGATTGGCTGGTCATGAACCGCTCCTGATGATTGTCAAATTCGCATTCCGTCATTGGTGATGACAGCGGCGCAGTGTTTCAAACGTTGGTCTCGGGACTTTCTTGGCCCTCGTGACGAGATAGAAGATTACCTAACGAGAGGGACGAACCTGTTCTCGATCAGACGGACCAGCGACAAGGCGGCCATTTCCGATGATTTCGGATTCGAAACGAGAGGTCGGTTCTCGATGACAACATTCAATCGACCGAATTCGCCATTGACCGCCAGCTCATGACGATTGGTCTCAGCAGCGGGATCAGCAACGAGCTCGACTTCCGTCTGGTCGAGCCCAACACCTGCTAGTGCCGCAACGGCCGAGACGTTTGCATTTTGAGGAAAGCGTGACGCGGCTTCGCGGGCGCTTCCAGAAAAGAAGGTGGTCGGGCTTGTGATGGCATCGAGCGTGACGATTTGCTCCGCAGCGGTGCCGGCCCAGGCGCGCGGCGGTTTGATGACGCGGTGGGTCACCGTGTTGAGTGGCAGGACCGCAGCAGCTGCGATGGCGTCGATACCGGCAAGGGCGCCGGGCGTCACGATCAACTGGCTTCCATGCTCCCGTGCCGCGTTTTGCAGGCGATCGAAGAGAGCGTCGTCACAAAGTGCGCTGGCAGAGGCAACCACGAATCCGCTGGCGTGGCGCAAGGCATGCTCACCCCATTGGATAACGGCGCCACGGCCTGCGGCTTCGACGACCAGATCAAGCTCAAGTTCCCACAAGACCGAAGGATCAGTGATAACGGGCACGTTATCTGGTACCCCGATGGCATCAGCAATATCCGCAAGCGCAACGGCGGCGAAGATCACATCGTCGCCATGCCGTTCCTTCAAGAGCTCCGCCACACGGCGATTGATAGCGCCCCACCCTACAAAGCATAGGCGAAGCGGTTTCCGGACGCGATTGATCGTTCTCATTGGACCTTCCCCGCATGAGTTCGTCCCGCATATGATGCGGTGATATCTGGTTTGTGACGGTTAACCCGGCTGACGGGCTGGTCGTGCTATAGGCTGACCCAGCCGGCGGGCGGTTCCTTGCCGGGATGGAGCGTGCCGCAATGCTTGCAGGTGCGTGCCTGCTCGTTGCCGTAGAATTCCCTGTAAAGCGGCGGCAGATCGTCGACGATGCTCACAAGATCGAGTTCGACCCGGTGGACGAGGTTGGAGCATTCGAAGCAATACCACTCGAATGCATCGAGCCAGCCTTCCGGTCGCTTCGGTTCGACCACCAGCCCGATCGAGCCCTCCTGCGGGCGCTGGGGCGAGTGACGCACATGTGCCGGAAGCAGAAAGATCTCTCCCTCGCGGATCGGCACGTCGTAGTGATTGCCGTCGTCCACCACCTTGAGAACCATGTCACCCTTCAACTGGTAGAAGAATTCCTCGACGGGATCGTCGTGGAAGTCGGTTCGCTTGTTCGGGCCGCCGACCACCGTCACCATCAGATCGGCATCGGTCCAGACCTGCTGGTTGCCGACGGGTGGCTTCAGCAGATGCTGGTGTTCCTCGATCCATTTCGCGAAATTGAATGCCTTAAGACGACCTGTAGTAGACATTGTTCAACCTCTCTTCGTTCCTGGCGCCGGTGCGCTTACATTTTCAGTCCGCATGCTTCGAATGCCGCACGCGTGATGGCCTTTTCCCGATCGGTGAGTTCCAGCAGCGGCGGCCTGACTCTTCCGCCAACCTGGCCAAGCAGTTCCTGCCAATATTTCTGATGTGCGTGCGGCTTCTCCGAAGGCCGGGTATTGCGCAAAGCGTCGCGCACAGGCGCGAGGCTGTCCCTTACGGCGCGCGCCTTATCCCTCTCTCCGGCAAAAGCGAGATCGGTATATTCGCGCATCCGCAGATCATTGGCGGTTTGCAGCAGATAGGGCGGGGATGAGCACAGATAGAGCTGCCAACCGAGCTCCAGGACATTATCGAGCCACTCCTCCTCCGAAGCAGTGCTGACAAGGATCCTGTCGCCCGCAAGCCGGGTGAGCTCCGCATACATCGGTCGCGCCACGCTGTACTTGATCGCAACCACGTTCTCGATATCGGCAAGCCGGTTGCACAGTTGCGGTGACATGAGATAGCCGCTGTCCGGATGGCTCCAGAGGGCAATTCCGATATCGACGCTGTCTGCGATCGTCCTGTAATAATTGTAGACGGTCTCGTCCTGGGCTTTGAAGAAATGCAGAATCGGCGCATGGACGACGATATAGTCGGCACCGACATCCTGGGCGTGTCGGGCAAGGTCGATGACCACGTCCATATTTTGGTCTGAGCATGACATAATCGTCGAGGCATTGGGGCCGACCGCGTCAACGGCAAGCTTGAATGCGCGCTTGCGCTCGTCCAGCGACATCGAGAAGAACTCGCCCTGCTTGCCTGCGATAAACAGGCCGTCAATCTTCAGGTCTTCCGTCCAATGACGGATATTCTCGCGAAAGCCGTCTTCATCGATCGAGAGTGTCGACGTGAACGGCATCAAAGCGGCGGCCCAGATCCCTCGCATGTTCTTGCGAGCATAAGCCTTGGCATCTTTCTTGGCGTAGTTCATTGACCCTTACCTTCGTCTTTTTTGGGAACCATTGGCGTGCCCGTGTCGGAGGCGCCGCCGGCCATAAACTGGGGGCATGGCCGGCGGCATTCGCGACACTCGCTTCGTGTGGTCGGAGCCGAACAATGATCGTCGAGAGATTGCGGCAGGGCCTGGAGAACCACTTCAGCAACAGGTTCGTTCATCGCGCGTTGCTCCTCACCGCTTGCGAACAAGATGATGTTCTCACCCTTGCAACTATATAACAATATGATGTATTCATATTAATTAAGAGGATTTTCTTATGAATAGGAGTGCGCATGGCTGTTTCCCTTCGTCAGCTCGAGGCGTTCCTGGCAGTCGTTGAATGGGGCAATTTCACGAAGGCCGCCGAGGCGTTGCGCGTCGCGCAGCCGGCGCTGTCGGCCCTTGTGCGAGACCTTGAGAGCGAGCTTGGACTGCGGCTGCTCGACCGGACTACCCGACGCGTCGAGCTGACCGAAGCCGGCCGCGAATTCCAGGGCGCGAGTGCCAAGATCATTGACGATCTTCAGACGGCGATTGCCAATGCCGGCGAGATCGCCCAACGCAAGCGCGGCCGTCTGTTGGTTGCGGCACCGCCTCTGCTGGCCGCCGTGATGTTGCCACAAGCAATCGCCGAACTTCGCCGCGACTATCCGGGCTTGAAGATCGGCATCATGGACGCCCGCAGCGACCTTATCGTCGAAGCCGTTCGCAACGGTCAGGTTGATTGCGGCATCGGAACGTTCTCTTCCCTTGAACGGAACATCGAACGATCGACCCTGGCGCACGACCAGCTTATGCTGTTTTGCAATCACACCAGCAGCTTCGCCCAGCGACAGGAGGTCGAGTGGCAGGAACTCGCTGGTCAACCGTTGATCACGCTCACGCGCGATAGCGGCATCAGGCTCCTCGTTGAGGTGGGCTTCGAGCATGCCCAAGTCGCATTGGAGCCGACTTATGAAGTCACGCAGATTACCACGGCACTCGCCCTGGTACGTGCGGGGCTCGGGATTGCGGTACTTCCCACCTATGCGCGTGCCGTCGAAATGGACACGCTGCTTGCAAAGCCGTTGCTTCATCCGTCAATTGTCCGCGATATCATCATGATCCGTCCGAGTGACAGATCGAAGTCACCGGCGCTTTCGGCATTCGAAACGGTCGTAAGGCGTTGCGCCAAACGGCTCGCACCTGCCGCGTCAGGGACAGGCGACGAAATAATCAAGCTCGGTATGCCCGCCGACGCCGAGCATCAATAAGCGTTCCAATTCAAAGACGGGCTTGGGAGGCAGACCTCAAACGCGGGGTTTACCGTCTTGATTGAAGGGCGGAACCGGAACGATCATGCGGTCTTCGGTTCGGCAATATGTCGGTCCGCCGAGGCGTCCGATCGGGTGAAACCGATCGACACGTACGCGGACCTTCTCCTCATCGACAAGGTCGTCGCGAAAATGCATGCTGACGATTTCGCCGAGCAAAATGGTCCTCAAGCGACTAACGTCCAGGACTTTGAAGAGCTTGCATTCCCATGCAATAGGAGCTTCCTTTATCCGGGGTACGGCTACCGCCATCGACGGCGCTAGCGTCAATCCGGCCGCCTCAACTTCTGACACATCTGCCGGATGATCCGTTCCGCAGCGCACAGCCGGCCCAAGGATGGCCTCGTCGACCATATTGACGACGAACTCGCCGCCCGCCTCAATATTGTTCAGTGTGTCTTTGCGTTCGCCAGAGCGATGGCTCTCGTCGCCGTATAAATCGATGCCGATCGCAAAGAGCGGCGGGTCCTCACACATGTAGTTGAAGGCGCTGAAAGGCGCGGCATTGCATCTGCCATCCGATCCAAGGCTCGTGACAAGCGCGATCGGACGAGGCCCCACGCTCCCGGTGATAAGCCAATAGCGTTCGCGTAAGCTCAGATCAGCCATTGCGAAATCGGTCATGCTCTTGCCTCTCTGATCCGTCTCAACTGGGTCACCATCATCGCCGACAACCGCGTTGCGGCAATCGACAAATTCTGATCGGAAAAGCCCTCCTCGGATAAGGCGGCGGGTGCATTGGGAACCGCCAGATCATCTGGCATCACCAGAGCGCCCATTTTGCTAAGAATGGCCCTCAGATGACCGATGGCCCGCAAAGCGCCGAACGGTCCGATCGAAGTGCCGACGATCAGAACCGGCTTGAGCTGGAATGGCGCCAGCCCGCCGAGACCCTCAGTTGGTCGCGAGCACCAATCGATCATATTCTTCAGGATCGGCGTAACCGATCCGTTATATTCCGGGCAGGCAATCAAGAGACCGTCATGTTCGTCGATCAGCCCGCGCAGTTCGACTGCCGCTCCAGGCACGCCTTCCTCGGCCTCGAGGTCGCCATCGTAGAATGGCAGCAAATAGTCGCGCAGCGAGATCGTCTGAACGGCCACGCCCTCTATGCGCAAAAGGTCGGACATGAAGCGCAGCAACAGTGCATTCCATGAACCGCGCCGGACACTTCCGCAAATTGCCAGTACCTTTCCAGCGGGCGGTTGACTGGATTTCCGCTCCAACATCTCAATCCTCATGATATTCGATCTCGCCCTTCGGGAGCAGAAAGATGAACGTGCAGGCGCCACCTGTGACGGTCGGATAGTGGCTTGTTCCCGGCGCGAAGACCTTCCACCCCTCCCCGGTGTCGCAGAACCGGCCTTGTGGATCGACCGGCTGGATCATGTTGATCTCGCCGCGAGGATGGGTGTGGTGCTTTCCCTTGACGTCCTTCAGCCTTGCGCTCTCGATTACGAAATCGTGGACACCATCGACTGTGACAGCAAGGCGGCCCCGTCGATAATCGGCCCCATCGATGACCTGGTAGCAAGCCCAGTTCTCATCGATGCCGGTGCGCAATAACCGCTTCATTTCTTGGAAGCGATCCGTATCCGCTCCATAGTCGCGGTTCAGACGCTTCTCGAGTTCTTCGTTCAACGGACTGTCGCCGATAAAAGCGACAAGCTGCTCCAGATGTTTCATGAGCGCCGGCTTGTGGGCGCCCGTCGGAAGGCCATCGTCCTTGATCATTTCTTCTCCCCTTCGTGCGGATCGTTCCATGACGGTCAATGCTATTGATTACCCGGGCCGTGGTTTGCGCCGGATTGATGCGTTTTTCGCGCGATTGACACTAAATGGATCGAGGATGCGTAAACGTTCCCCTGGCCTGTTGCGCAACACGGTCGCTGCTGCCTTCATATTGGCGTCAACAGTTAAAGTTGGGGAACGAACATGAAAAAACTCACACTGTCCTTGCTGGTATGCAGCCTTCTTGGCGCTACCAGCGCAAATGCGGAAATCAGCGACGGTGTCGTGCGGATCGGCGTTATGACGGACTATTCCGGCATGTTCTCCGCGCTCTCCGGGCCGGGCGGCGCGGTCGCCGCTCGCATGGCCGTCGAGGATTTCGGCGGCAAGGTCGCCGGTGCACCGATCG
>NZ_JBNDHS010000087.1:0-25779 GCF_056755095.1 Rhizobium sp. SVR5-9E
CAGGGACTGTGGTACGCATAGGAAGTCACAATGACAGAGGTCAAAGGCAGACCGAGCATTCAAGCGCAGGATAGAGTAGGTTACGATTTAAGCCTCGGATACCGGCTGAAACTGATGTTCTCGGCATTCTGGGATTCCAATGTACGCGGGAAAATTCTGATTCTCGCGTTGATTCTGGTCGGTGTGATCCTGGCGACCGCCTACGGTCAGGTCGTCTTGAACCGCTGGAATGCGCCGTTCTACGATTCCTTGCAGCGCCGCGACGTCGGCGAGTTCTTTCATCAGCTTCAGGTCTTCGCGCTAATTGCCGGTTCGTTGCTGCTGCTGAACGTCGGCCAGGCATGGCTCAACCAGATGACCGCGCTTTATATGCGCGAAGGGCTGACCCGTGACCTCGTGGATCAGTGGCTGAAGCGCAAGCGTGCGCTGCGCCTCGCGTCATCGGGCCTGATCGGCGTGAATCCGGACCAGAGGCTGCATGAAGACGCCCGCAATCTCGCTGAGAGCACTACCGGCCTGACGCTCGGCCTTCTCCAGTCGACAATCCTGCTTGTCAGCTTCATCGGTGTCCTCTGGGAGCTTTCCAGCGGCTTCGTCTTCCATTTCCGCACCTACACCTTTGCAATCCCGGGCTACATGGTCTGGGCTGCGGTCTTCTATGCCGCATCCGCCTCCATCCTCAGCCAGATCGTCGGCCGGAAACTGGTGAAACTGAACGCCGACCGCTTCTCGAAGGAGGCGGAGCTCCGCTTCTCGCTGATGCATGCGAACGAGAATCTGCCGGCGATTACCGTCGCCCGCGGCGAGGAAAACGAACGGCAACGGATCAATACGGACATCACTACGGTCCTTGCCATCCTGAAGCGGCTGACGATGGCGACCACCAACCTGACCTGGGTTTCGGCCGGTTACGGCTGGCTGGTCATCGTCATACCGATCATCGTCGCGGCTCCGGCCTATTTCTCGGGCAGCCTGACCTTCGGCGAGCTGATGATGTCGGTTGGCGCCTTCAACCAGGTGAACACGGCACTGCGCTGGTATGTCGCCAATTTCGGCCCAATTGCCGAATGGCGTGCCACGCTGATGCGCGTGACTGATTTCCGCTATGCCCTGCAGGGAATGGACGAGCCGCTCAATCCGAAGAATGTCATTGCCTACCAGGATAACGCCGATACGCTGACCCTCAAGAACGTCAGGATCGCCGCCAAGCTCGGAGAGGAAATCGATTACTGCGGCGGCTTTGCCGTCCGCGAGAAGGATGTCACGATCAAGGCTGGCGAGAAGGTCATGATCAACGGCGATCACAACGTGAACCGCAAACTGCTGTTCCAGGCACTCGCCGGAGTCTGGCCCTGCGGCAACGGCAAGATAGGGCTGCCGCCCGCCAAGGACATCCTGTTCGTTCCGGAAGTGGCCTATATACCGGGCGGCACGCTGCGTGAAGCCCTGTCCTTCCCTGAACCGGCAACGGCCTACGAGGACGATGCCGTCAAGGCAGCACTCGAAAAAGCCGGTCTCCACCACCTCATAGGACGGCTCGACACGCGGGCCCGGTGGGACAAGACCCTGGAGGCAGACGAGCAGAAGGCAATCGGCTTCGCCCGTCTGCTCCTGGCCCGCCCGCGCTGGGTGGTTTTCGACGAAGTGCTCGAAGGCCTGGAGCCGGAATGGCAGTCGACGCTGACGAACCTGCTGGCCGACCTGCCCGATATGACGATCATTTATATCGGCCGGTCGGAAATCTACATGGAAGTCTTGCAGCCGCGCGTCCTGCATCTGGAGGCGCTCACTGCGAAGACGGAAGTTTTGGCTCCGCCAAAGGCGGGCGCCGGCAGGCCGGCCAAGCCTGCTCGGGTGCTCTAGGCTAGAAGCTTACATTGGCGTAATGCCGCTCAGCCCGACGGACACCTGGCCAGCGGAAACACTGCCGTCGGATGCCTTCTCCGCGCTAACGATAACGCCCGCACCCGGCTTGAGGTCATCCTTGGTCGCTGGCGCTAGGGTGACGATCTGCGTTCCGTCGGGAATGGAGATCGTCTTCTCCTTGCCTTGCCAGGCTAGGGTGATGGTGTGGCCGTTAACGGCCTTTACCGCGTTGCTGACGGTTGCATTGGTCATGTCGCTATTCGGTTTCGCGTCCCAGGGGCGGTCGCCTTCCCCGGTGCCCTTCATCGAAGCCGGAAAGATCAGCACCTGGACTGCATCGTTCGGACCATTGCTCTTCGGCATGGAGCCGACGCCGACGAAGTCGCCTGGTTTGATGTCATCGACCGACGCAGGCTTGATGCCGCTGACTTTCCAGCCGGCTTTCATCGCAATCTTCTGTTCGCCGCCCTCGCGCGTCTTGACCATCAGCGTATCGCCGCTGAGGCTTTCGATCGAGCCACGAATGCGGACACGCTGCGTGTCTGCGGCCTGACTATATTGAGCTGCACAAAGGGTGATTGCACCGGCGGTTGCCACTGCGAAAATTCCGGAATAGAGCCTTCTAGACATATAACTTTTCCTCGTCGCCATGATCGGCATATCCCCGGCTGCCGCGGCGAACTCTAGGCCTGCTGCCGGCTACCGGCGAATCAAGGAAATGTGAGAGCTTAGCCTTCGAGCTCTTCCCTGAGCATCTCGAGCTCAAGCCATTCCTCTTCCATCTTCGTCAGGCTGTCGCGCAGCTTTTCCATTTCGGCTGCGAGCTTGTTGAAGGTGGCTGGATCCTTGGTGAAGAGGTTCGGATCCGCCATCTTCTCTTCACGCTTGGCAATCTCGGCTTCGGCCTTGGTCATCTCCTTCGGCAGGTTGTCGAGCGCGAACTTCTGCTTGAAGGAAAGCTTCCCCTTGGCCTTCGGCGCTTCGGCAGCCTGCGTCGCCTCGGCCTTCGGCTTCTCTGCGGCTTTCTCCGCCTTGCGCCGCTCCTCCATGGCGCCCTTGCGCTGCGCCAGCATGTCGGAATAGCCGCCCGCATATTCGATCCACCGGCCATCGGGCGCATCGGGAACGGCGGGCGCAATGGTCGAGGTCACTGTCCGGTCGAGAAAATCGCGGTCGTGGCTGACAAGGATGACGGTCCCGGGAAAACCAGCAACGATTTCCTGCAGCAGGTCCAGCGTCTCGATGTCGAGATCGTTGGTCGGCTCGTCAAGGATCAAGAGATTGGTCGGCCGCGAAAGGATGCGGGCCAGCATCAGCCGCGCACGCTCACCGCCGGACAGGTTCTTGATCGGCGTGCGTGCCTGCTCCGGCTGGAAGAGGAACTCCTTCATATAGCCGGTCACATGACGCTGCTCGCCGTTCACCAGCAGGTTCTCGCCGCGTCCGTCGGTCAGATAGTTCGCAAGCGTATCCTCCGGATTGAGGTCCTCGCGCTTCTGGTCGAGCGTTGCGATTTCAAGATTGGTTCCGAGCTTCACGGTTCCGCTATCCGGCGAGAGCTGACCGGTCAGCATCTTGAGCAGCGTTGTCTTGCCCGCGCCATTCGGCCCGACGAGACCGATGCAATCGCCACGATGAACGCGGATCGAGAACGGCGCGACGATCAGCCGATCGCCGAATGTCTTGGTGATCTTTTCCGCCTCGATGACGAGCTTGCCGGATTCCTGCGCGTCGGAAGCGGTGGCCTGGACCGTGCCCTGCGGTCCTTTGTGGCCGCGATACTGCGACCGCATGGTCTGCAGTTCGCCGAGGCGGCGCATATTGCGTTTGCGCCGGGCGGTCACACCGTAGCGCAGCCAGTGCTCCTCGCGCTCGATCGCCTTGCCGAGCTTATGCTGTTCCAGTTCTTCAGCCTCGAGCACCTGATCACGCCAGGCTTCGAAATGCCCAAAGCCCCTGTCGAGGCGCCGCGACGTGCCGCGGTCGAGCCAGACGGTTGCCGTTGAAACCTTTTCGAGGAAGCGGCGGTCGTGCGAGATCAATACGAGCGCGCTGCGGCTCTTCTGAAGCTCTCCTTCCAGCCACTCTATGGTCGGAAGGTCGAGATGGTTCGTCGGCTCGTCAAGCAGAAGGATATCCGGTTCTGGCGCCAGCACGCGGGCCAGCGCTGCACGGCGGGCTTCACCGCCGGACAGGCTATTCGGCTCCTCTTCGCCGGTGAGGCCGAGATGCGAGAGAAGATAGGCCACACGATAGGGGTCGTCCCCCGGTCCAAGACCGGCTTCCGCATAAGCCTGCACCGTCGTGAACCCGGCGAAGTCAGGGGCCTGCTCCAGGTAGCGCACGGTCGAGGAAGGATGACGGAAAACCTCGCCCGATTGCGCTTCGGCAATTCCTGCAGCGATCTTCAGAAGGGTCGATTTGCCCGACCCGTTGCGCCCAACCAGGCAGATCTTGTCGCCGGGCTCGACCTGCAGGTTCGCGCCCGCAAGGAGGGGCGTTCCGCCGAAGCTCAGGAAGATGTTGTCGAGTTTCAGGATAGGGGGGGCCAAAAATCAGACTCCGGAAAGATCATAAGGACGAGCTAGGACGATCGCCCGGCCGCTGCCGAGCGTGAAACGAACCTTTCCCTCCGCGACGTTGGAGATGGTGCGCGAGGAGCCGAAGGGCAGATGGAAATCCGCGAGCGGATAGCGCGCGCTCTCGATGTGGAGACCCCGAAGCTCGCTGAAGCCGGATACCGAAAAAAGACTGCTCTTCGGCAGGTCGATCTCCATCGAGCCGGGAAGAAGCGGAACGGCCTCCTCCTTTCCGGAGGTGAGCAGAACGTCGAAGCCCTGTTCGGCAAGGCTGACGGCATAGAGCAGATGCTGCAGCGCGTGATCCGAACGCTCGCCGCTGAGCGCCCCGGCAAGGACCAGCCGTCTGGCACCGCGCGCGATCGCCTCGGAAACCGCGATCTCGCCGTCCGTGGCAGCCTTGGCCGTCGGGTAGGGTTGCCTCGGAACATCCGGAAAAGCGCCTGCAAGATCGGCCGGCGTGGAGTCGAAATCTCCCACCCAAAGCTCAGGCACCACACCAAGCGCTGCCGCATGTCGCATGCCGCCATCGGCCGCGATAAAGCGGCTGCCGAGGACGGCGCCGCGCAGACGTTCGGTCAGGATGAGTTCACCGCCGAGCAGGATCGTGAAGATGGATTGGCTCATGGGCATTGCCCATAGCGCAAAGCGGGGGTCAAGGGAAAGGGGCAGTGATCAGCCGGGCGTGTCCTTGTCGCGCGACAGGAAGACCTCCTCATAGCCGTCGATGAAACGCTCGAAGAGCGCCGCAAAGTCTTCGACATCTTTCGTCGGCCAGTCGGCGACAATCTCCGAAATGAACGACAATTTCTGTGCCCGGATCTCCGAAAGGAGCCGCTGTCCGAGCGGGGTCAAGACGACGATGATGCGCCGCGCGTCTGCCTGGGACGCTTTGCGGCGAAGCACGTTGCGGCTGACCATATCTGCGACGATGCGGCTGGCACGCGACGGATCGATGCGCAGCATCTCGGCGATGGTACCAACCGTGACTTCGCCGGTCGTCTGGGTCCGGCGGAGCGCGTCGAGGACATCGAGGTGCGAGAGTTCGAGACCGGGCGCCACACTCTCTATCGCTAATCTTCCGATCAGCCGGCGGCCGGTCATCAGGCGCAGGCGAGTCATGCTGCGGCCTATGCGCGGCACGCCGATGGCATCCGGCGAATCCTGGTCGAGTTCGGCAGGTCTGGTCATGGTTTCATTCATTCGCAAATCATAACAGAGCTTGTGGCAGATGAGAATATGCAAATGTCACTCATCTGTCATTGACATTTATATGCTAATAGCACATAAATTTGCTAATCAAAGCCAGAAAGTTTCCTCATGAATATGCAATTAGCGCCCGCACCGCTCGTGACCGATCACCGGCGGCGGCTCATCCTCTTCTTCTTTTTAATGATCTCCATGTTCATGGCGATGCTCGACAATCAGATCGTATCCACGGCGTTGCCGACGATCGTCGGCGAGTTCGGCCATCTCGAACGCTTCGGCTGGATCGGCTCGGCCTATTTGCTGTCGCTCAGCGCCGTCATGCCTGTTTACGGCAAGCTCGGCGATCTCTTCGGCCGAAAATATGTGATGATGGCGGCGATTGCCTTGTTCACCTTCGGCTCCGCCGTGTGCGGTTTGGCCGTCTCCATGAATACCCTGATCGCGGCGCGCGTTCTGCAGGGGCTCGGCGGTGGCGGCATCATGGTTTCGATCTTCGCCGTCAACGCCGATCTCTTCGAACCGCGCGAACGGGCCCGCTACCAAAGCTATTCCAGCCTCACCCTGATGGCCTCCAGCGCCATCGGACCGGTGCTTGGCGGCATGATGAGCGACCTTTTCGGCTGGCGTTCGATCTTTCTGGTCAACGTGCCGATCGGGTTTGTGGTCCTCGTGGGCCTTGCGCTCATGCTGCCCTACCGCAAGCCGCAGCGTCGCCCGAAAATTGACTATGCCGGCGCCATCCTCTTGGCGCTGACGACCACCAGCATCGTGATGACGGCCGATGGCAGCGAGCTTTTCGGCTCCCTCATTTCGCCGCTAAGCCTCGCCATTGTTGGGTTCGGCATCGTCTGTGCCATTGCCTGGATCTTCGTCGAGCGCCGCGCACCGGAGCCGATCGTTCCCTTGACCCTTTTTCGCAATCCCGTCTTCAGCCTGCTCTTGGTGATCTCCGTTATGAGCGGCGGCATAGCAATCGGCATGGTGAACTACTTTGCCCTCTTTCTGCAGACGACGACCGGCCTCTCGCCCTCGCAAGCCGGGCTGCTCTTCGTTCTTCTGACGACTGGGCTGGTCTGCGGCTCGCTCTCCGCCGGGCGCATCATCTCGATAACCGGGCGCTACAAGCCCTTCGCGATTGCGAGCTTCAGCTGCAGCGCGATTGCCTTTGCTCTGATCTCGCAGGTCCATGCGGGAACACCGATTGCCTTGATCGGCGCGATCCTGGCGCTGCATGGCATCGGCATCGGTCTTGCTCAGCAGGTGCCGGTCATCGGGGTGCAGAATGCCGCGCCGCCGCGTGACGTTGGCGCGGCGACTGGCTCGGTGACACTGTCGCGCATGGGGGGCGCGTCGATCGCAATTTCGATCTACGGTGCAATCATCGCTTCGCAACTCTCCAATGCCGGGCAATCCATTCCAGGGGTTGCCAATATCACGGAGCTGACGCCGAAGATGCTGGCAGCCCTCCCCGAAGCAAGCCGCCAAGCCGTCGCCGATGCCTATGCCGCCGCTTTCTCGCCGCTCTTCATGACCTCTTGTGCCATCGCCCTTATCGGCCTTTTGGCAGCGGTCATGCTAAAGCCGGTTCAGCTCCCGCGCGCGGAGAGCAAAGCGGCAAATTCGACAGCGGCCGCGGAAGCCGCCGAATAGTTGCAAGGGCGCCCTTCGCCCTTGTCATAAAGCCTTCATGGCGATACATCTGCCGACGCTCTAACGGGGTGCAGGATGTCCGCAAGGACACCCGGCTGAGAGGCTTACAGCCAACCCGCGGAACCTGATCCGGTTAACACCGGCGGAGGGATTAGACGCGTGACATTCGGCAACGCCCTTTTCCCGCTCAAACGAAACCAAGGAGGAGGCGCGCCATGTCCGGCCGCACATCGATCATCGCTTCGCTGACCGCAGCATTCTTCGCCGCGACACTCGGCTTGACGGCCGCTCACGCTGCGGAAAAGACGCTCACCATCTATACCTATGAAAGTTTCACGTCCGAATGGGGACCGGGCCCGAAGGTCAAGGAAGCTTTCGAGAAAACATGCGGGTGCACGATCAATTTCGTCAGCGTCGCCGATGGCGTCGCATTGCTTTCGCGTTTGAAGCTGGAAGGCGCCTCAACCAAAGCCGACGTCGTGCTCGGCATCGACACCAACCTCATCACCGAAGCCAAGGAGACCGGCCTCTTCGACGCAAGCGGTATCGATGCAAGTGCGCTGAAGGTGCTTGGTGGCTTCAAGGACGATGTCTTCGTTCCCTACGACTACGGCCACTTCGCCATCGTCTACGACACCCAGGCGATCAAGAACCCGCCGCAGAGCATGAAGGATCTGGTCGAGGGCGATCCTTCGCAAAAGCTCGTCATCGAGGATCCGCGAACCTCCACGCCGGGCCTCGGCCTGCTGCTCTGGGTTAAGGCCGTCTATGGCGACAAGGCGCCGGAAGCCTGGGCTAAGCTGAAGAACCGCATCCTGACGGTGACGCCTGGCTGGTCGGAGGCTTACGGCTTGTTCACCAAGGGCGAAGCTCCGATGGTTCTCTCCTACACCACGTCTCCGGCCTATCACATGGTCGCCGAAAATACCGATCGCTATCAGGCCGCTGCGTTTTCGGAAGGTCATTACATCCAGATCGAAGTCGCAGGCCTGCTGAAGAACGCGCCGCACAAGGATCTCGCCCGCGACTTCCTGAAATTCATGGTGACGCCCGGCTTCCAGGATACGATCCCGACGAACAACTGGATGATGCCGGTTTCCGCCACCTCCGCGCCGTTGCCGGATGCCTTCGATAAACTCGTCAAGCCCTCCAAGACCTTTCTGATGAGCCCTGACGAGGTTGCCCGGAACCGCAAGGTCTGGATCGACGAGTGGCTTACGGCCATGAGCATGAACTGATGCTGCAGACCGCGGCCGAGCGACAACGTGCATTGACCGGCGGGGCGGTCGGCCTCGCCGCCATCGGGTTGTTCGTCGGCCTCGCAGCGTTCTCGTTGCTTCTTGCCGGTGGCGGATCAGCCGTCGCCGGCATTCTTCTCGACCCGTATATCCTCCGGGTGCTGCGCTTTACAGTGCTGCAGGCACTGCTTTCAACCGCGCTTTCCATCATCCTTGCGATCCCGGTCGCACGCGCGCTCGCCCGCCAGCCGCATTTTGCCGGCCGCATCTGGATCATTCGTCTGATGGCGGTCCCAATGGGGCTGCCCGTGCTGATCGGCGCGCTGGGACTGATTGGCATATGGGGCAGGCAGGGGCTGCTGAATGCGCTGCTGATGCAGCTTGGACTTGCCGAACCCGTGAGCATCTATGGGTTGACCGGCATTCTCCTCGCTCACGTCTTCTTCAATCTGCCGCTTGCCTGCCGGCTGATGCTCGCCGGTCTCGAGCGAGTACCATCGGAATACTGGCTGATGGCAAGCAGTCTCGGCATGCGCCCGCCTTCAATCTTCCGCTTCATCGAATGGCCGGCGATCCGCCCACTCATCGCCGGGATCGCCGGGCTGATCTTCATGCTGTGTGCCACCAGCTTTACGTTGGTCCTGACCCTCGGTGGCGGGCCGGCCGCGACGACGATCGAGGTTGCGATCTATCAGTCGCTGCGCTTCGATTTCGATCCTGGCCGCGCAATCGCTCTGTCACTCCTGCAGATCGCGCTGACCGCGATGATCCTCGGCGCAATGTCCTTTGTTCCGCCCGCCGCGGATGAAGGCTTGACCACAGGGAAGGACATCAAGCGGCTGGATGGCGGGAGCGCAAGAGTGACCGACGCCCTGATTTTATTGATTGCCGTGCTCTTTCTCGGCCTTCCGCTCGTCTCTGTCATCACGGCGGGGCTGCGCGCCGATCTCTTGAAGCTGCTGAGGGAACAGATCTTCTGGCGGTCAGCGGGAATGAGCTTCGCGATTTCGCTTTCGGCGGCTTTGCTCTCCATCATCCTATCGATGGCCATCATTCGCGCCCGGCATGCCATCGCCTCGGCGCGGCGCCGCGGCGTTGCCAGCAAGTCCTTTTTCACAGCCATGGGCAGCGCCTCGGCGATGATCCTGCTGGTGCCGCCGGTTGTGCTCGCGACCGGATGGTTCATGGCACTTCGACCCTTCGGCGATGCGTCGCGTTTCGCGCCGCTGATCGTCGTTCTCATCAACATGCTGATGGCACTGCCCTTTGTCATGCGAGTGCTGGAGCCGGCCTATGTCGTGCACCAGCGCCGGACGCAGAAACTGGTGGCAAGCCTGGGCATTACTGGCACCGCGCGATGGAAACTTATCGATTGGCCGGGGTTGAGGAAGCCTCTGCTGACTGCGCTGTCATTCGCCATGGCGCTCTCGCTCGGCGATCTTGGCGCCGTTGCGCTCTTTGGCTCCGAAGGCTTCGTCACATTGCCTTGGCTCGTCTATAGCCGCATGGGTAGCTACCGGACGAACGACGCCGACGGTCTTGCATTGATCCTCGGCATGATCTGCCTGCTGCTGACCGTCGCCGGAACCGCGGGGCAGTCAAAACAAGGGAGCGAGAATGGTGGCCGCTGACCAAGCCGGGATCGCAATGCAGAACGTCCGGCTGAAGCTCGGCGCGCACGTTTTTCAATTCGACTGCCACCTCCCGGCAGGCCGGATCATTGCCGTGAGCGGCCCGTCCGGCTCCGGAAAGACGACTTTTCTCAATCTGCTCGCAGGTTTCGAAAAGCCCGATAGCGGCCGCGTGCTGATGCATGGCAGAGACGTAACAGCAGCCCATCCCGCCGAACGCCCGGTCTCAGTCGTCTTCCAGGACAACAATCTCTTCGCGCATCTCGATATCCTGACCAATGTCGGGCTCGGTATCGATCCTGCACTGAGGCTTAGGGTCGAAGACCGGAGAACCATCTCCCAAGCGCTGGAAAAGGTTGGCCTCGCCGGTTTCGAAAGGCGCTTGCCCGCAACGCTTTCAGGCGGCGAGCGGCAGCGGGCCGCATTTGCGCGGGCACTTGTGCGCAAGCGGGCCGTCCTCTTGCTGGACGAACCTTTTGCGGCCCTTGACCCTGGCCTGCGTACCGGCATGGCGGACCTGCTGATCGACCTGCACAAGGAAACTGGCAACACGGTCGTTATCGTTTCGCACGATCCTAATGAGGTGCGCCGCATTGCCGATTACGGTGTTTCCATAGATAAGGGAACGATCGCTCTTGCTGCACCGCTTGCGGATTATCTCCCGCACGAAGACGTCCCGCGCTAAGGTAAATTCGGCAGGGTTGACGAATCTCGCCTCAGTGATGGCACTTTCGCCACAATTTCATCGGAGCGAGAGAAACTCCTTAACTACGTTGCGGTTGCGAGTTAGCATAGGCGCTATAATTACGCAGAGTCTCGCTATGCAACCGATACGAAAATCAGTTACAGCAGTGGCTCGGGTATTCCCGTTGCGCAGTGCGAGACCCGGGATGGAAGCCTGTTGAACCCCGTTGGAATCGGTCGGATCGGACACGCAGCAAACCGGCCGAAAGGCAAGATGACTCGGAGAGCTAGACTGGACAGCATGACGACGTGGAAACGCCCTGCGCCCTCCAGTAACGTGTTTTCCGCTACCCCCAGGTGGAGCCGCCGTGCGTTCCTCTTGTCCGCGGCTGCGGTAGCGCTCAGTAGCTGCCAGTCCATCCTAGAGCAAACATATCAGCCAACTGTCTCGCCCTCTGCCAATCCGCAGATCGTCGACGAAGTACAAAAGAACGATCCGCGCGCAGCCATGGGCGCGCGCGAGCACCCGCGTATCGTTGCGAGCTATGGCGGTGAGTACAAGGATGCGAAGACCGAACGCCTTGTCGCCCGCATCGCCGGCGCGCTGACGGCGGTATCGGAAAACCCCAGCCAGTCCTACCGGATCACAATATTGAATTCGCCGGCGATCAACGCCTTCGCTCTGCCGGGCGGCTATCTTTACGTGACCCGTGGTCTGCTGGCACTCGCCAACGATGCTTCGGAAGTCGCGGCTGTGCTCTCGCATGAGATGGGCCACGTTACCGCCAATCACGGCATCGAGCGCCAGAAGCGCGAGGAGGCGGAAGTCATTGCCAGCCGCGTGGTTGCCGAGGTGCTGTCAAGCGACGTTGCCGGCAAGCAGGCCCTGGCCCGCGGAAAGCTGCGTCTCGCGGCCTTCTCCCGGCAGCAGGAACTGCAGGCCGACGTGATCGGCGTCCGCATGCTGGGTGAGGCAGGTTATGATCCTTACGCCGCCGCTCGTTTCCTCGATTCCATGGGGGCCTATAGCCGCTTTATGTCCGCCGATCCTGAGGCGGACCAGAGCCTGGACTTCCTTTCGAGCCACCCGAATTCGGCGCAGCGCATCGAGCTCGCACGCGAGCACGCCCGAGCCTTCGGCCAGGAAGGCACCGTCGGCGACACGGGCCACGGTTATTACCTTGATGGTATCGACGGTCTTCTGTACGGCGACAGCCCGGAGGAAGGCTATGTACGCGGCCAGACCTTCCTGCATGGCGGCCTCGGCATTCGCTTCGACGTGCCGCCGGATTTCACCATCGACAACAAAGTCGAAGCCGTCATGGCGACCGGTCCGGGCGATGTGGCGATCCGCTTCGATGGTGTGGCGGACAGCGGTAACCAGAGCCTGACCAATTACATATCAAGCGGTTGGGTTACCGGCCTCGATCCCTCTACGATCCGGCCGATCACGCTCAATGGGATGGAAGCGGCAACGGCACGCGCCAGCGCGGATCGATGGGATTTCGACGTCACGGTGATACGCAACAATTCTCAAATCTTCCGCTTCCTCACGGCCGTTCCGAAGGGCAATGCTACGCTGGAGCAGACGGCAGATGTGTTGCGCGCCAGCTTCCGCCGCATGACGCCGCAGGAAGCCGCAACGTTGAAGCCTCTCAGGGTCCGCGTCGTCACCGTTCGGCCCGGTGAGAACATCACGACGCTGGCAGCCCGGATGATGGGCACGGATCGCAAGCTCGACCTCTTCAAGCTGATCAATGCCCTGCCGACCGGCGCATCGGTGTCGCCCGGCGACCGCGTGAAAATCATTTCCGAATAAAAGAACCCGGCTCTTTAGCCGGGTGAAGTGGTGCTGCTGGAAGTAAAGAGACTTTCAAGCGTGCGCCGCCATATGCGGATCCGCGCTGACAAGAGCGGTGCGCAATTTTTCCATGGCGCGACTCTCGATCTGGCGAACCCGTTCCTTCGAGATACCGAGATCGGCGCCGAGCTCCTCGAGCGTTGCGCCTTCCTCTGCTAGACGGCGTGCCGCAATGATCTTCATCTCACGTTCGTTCAGGTGCTTCAGCGCCGACGTCAGCCAGACACGGCGGCGTTCGCCGTCGATCATATTGGACACCTGTTCGTCCGGCAGGGGATCTTCGCTCACCAGGAAGTCCATCTTTTCGGCGCTGTCGGCATCGCCTGAAACGGACGGCGCCTGCAGCGAGGCATCATTGCCGGAAAGACGAGCATCCATCGTTTGCACGTCGGCGAGGCTGACTCCGAGGGCTGCGGCTATTTCCTGATGGATGGATTGGAGCGTCAGGTGCGAGTCGCCTCTGGCGAGCTTGGCGCGAAGACGGCGCAGATTGAAGAAGAGGGCCTTTTGGGCCGAACTCGTGCCGCCGCGGACAATGGACCAGTTGCGCAGAATATAATCCTGGATCGAGGCGCGGATCCACCAGCTTGCGTAAGTGGAAAAACGCACCTCGCGCTCCGGCTCGAAGCGAGCCGCCGCCTCCAGAAGGCCGACATAGCCTTCCTGAACGAGATCGCTCATCGGCAAACCGAAGTTGCGAAACTTACCCGCCATCGAGATGACGAGGCGCATATGAGCCATCGCGATCTGGTTGCGGGCCCCACGATCTTCGTTGTCCTTCCAACGGAGAGCGAGATCATGTTCTTCTTCGCGAGCAAGATACGGAGCCGCCATGGCGATTTTAATCATGCGCCGGTCTGCAGACATGTTCTTCATATCGGTCTCCTAAAAATCAGGCCTCGTGCCCTGGAAAGAAAACAAACGAGATTTGTTTAGAGAGCCTCACACCAATCCGGCGTCCCAATGCGTAAAGGCCCCGCTCCTGGATTTTTCAGGAGGGAGCCCTATCTCTTCATCATGTGCCGGTAAGGCGGTAAGGCTGGACCTGTTTCTTCAAGTTGCCGGCCTGGCAAATCGTGGAAAGCATGATCCGCTCCTCATCGAACGTTTACAGGATTGCGAACATTCGGCGAGGGCCGAATGCAGTCCGCACTGACGTCCAAGAAACGCGGCAAGCCAGAAAAAGTTCCACAAAAAAACCCGGCTGAAAGCCGGGCTTTTTCTTGAAACAATGCGACGGTATTTAAGCCGCTTCGTCCTGCGACTCGTCCTCGTCGATGGCCTTGCCGCGCTTCGGCCCCTTGTTGAGGTTCGTCTCGACGATCCGCACGGCCTCCGTTTCCGACATCTTGTTCACAGCGGCAATTTCGCGCGCCATGCGATCAAGCGCAGCTTCGTAGAGCTGGCGCTCGGAATAGGACTGCTCCGGCTGATTTTCGGCGCGATAAAGATCGCGAACCACTTCAGCGATGGAAATCAGGTCGCCGGAATTGATCTTGGCATCGTATTCCTGGGCGCGGCGGGACCACATGGTACGCTTTACGCGCGCCTTTCCCTGCACCACCTTCAGAGCGCGCTCCACGAAATCGGTTTCCGAAAGCTTGCGCATGCCAATGCTCATGGCCTTGGCAACCGGGACTTTCAGGCGCATCTTGTCCTTCTCGAAATCGATAACGAAAAGTTCCAGCTTCATGCCGGCGACTTCTTGCTCTTCGATAGCGGTAATGGTACCGACGCCATGAGCGGGGTACACGATCGATTCACCGGTCTTGAAGCCATGGCGTGCTGCTGAAGGTTTTTTCTGCTGGATCGTCATTCTAATCAAAAACTCCCTATTACGCGTCCGGCGGCGGCCGGAGCCGGGTCAGTCAGGCCCGGATGAGACGGATCAGTTCCGTCGGGTGACTTCACTCTGGTCCCACCAGACCGAAGCAAAAGAAGCTCTTGCGCGCGATCAAGGATCGAACAGCCCAAGGCATTGATATGTTACGGGGAACCGCGTACGGATTTCTTTTGCTTTCGTGATGGTTTTGGGCACACTCGTGCCTCAAATGGATCAGTGTGCGAAACCTATCACAAAAATATGACGAAATCAATAATTTGCTTAAGATGGGCCATGCACGCAGCACATGGCACGCATTTAAGCAGAGCATAATTCAAACGTTTAAGCTGCCTGTGAACCCGATTTCACGGGCAGGCAATCATCAGTCGCCCGAACCCGGCTTCTCGGAGAAATACTGCTCGAACTTGCCGGTTTGGCCGTCCATCTCCTTGGCTTCCGGCAGCGGTTCTTTCTTGACGGTGATGTTGGGCCAGATGCTCGCATATTCTGCGTTGATCCTCAGCCACTTATCCAGCCCCGGCTCGGTGTCGGGCTTGATCGCCTCAGCGGGACATTCCGGCTCACAGACGCCGCAATCGATGCATTCGTCAGGATGAATGACGAGGAAATTCTCTCCTTCATAGAAGCAGTCGACGGGGCAGACTTCCACACAGTCGGTATATTTGCAGCGAACGCAATTGTCGGTCACGACATAGGTCATGGAGAACTCCAGGAATTTCATGTAGCGGGGCGGGCAACCTGGAACGTCGCACCATTCCCCTAAGCCGGAGGGCAGCGTGGGCAGGCTTGGGAGCAAGTCGCACTCCCCGGCAAGTTGCCTGTGACGTACCGGCTTTACCGCCGGATTTCAAGAATAAACGATCTCCTTGCCCCGGCTTGAGAGACAGAGTTTTCTAATCGTCGTCCGACACCAGCCTGTCGATTGCGCGCCGTTCCTTTTTTGTCGGCCGCCCAGCGCCCGTCGCACGGATGGCCTGCTCGTAAGGCGTGAGACGTTTTGCCTCATCCGGCGGCGGCGTCAGATCCTCGTAGAGCAGTTTTGCCTCCTCGAAAGGCCCGCGCCGTTCGCCCGACGCCTTCACGATCAGAACAACGTCCCGGCGCTCAAGCGCAAGGTCGATACGGTCGCCCGCCTTCACGGTCTGGCTGGGGAGCTGTACGCGCTCGCCGTTGAGGCGAACGTGGCCTGATTGGATGTGGCTTTGCGCCAGGGACCGCGACTTCACCATGCGCGTGAAGAACAGCCACTTGTCGATGCGCTGCCGCGAACCGCTTTCTGGCTGCGTCTCCTTGCGCATAGGCTATTTCTTCATCTGCTCCTTCAAGGCAGCGAGCTTTGCGAAAGGAGAATCCGGATCGATTGGCTTTTCCTTCCGCGGTGGCTTCGCCTCGAAGCGCAGCGGCTGCGAGCCGCCGCGATTGTTGTTGCGTTCATTGCGATCCTTGCGGTCGCCACGATCCTGACGGTCGCCCCGCTGCTCGTTGCGATCGCCACGGCCCTGATGCGGCTTTCCGCCGTCGCGACCGCGGTCCTGACGTTTTCCATCGCGGCCTTCGCGACGGTTGCCTTCGGCGCCTTCCCCACCATTGCCACCATGCCGCCGGTTGCCCTGCTGCTGACGTTCGCCGCCGCGGCGTTCACCTTGACCGCGTGCCTGGCGGTGGTTGTCGTTGCGGCCGCCGAGCCGCCACAGAAGAACCGGCTTCGATTCGACAGCCTCACCGACTTCCGATGTCTCCGCCGCAGATCCTTCGGCAGTCTCGGCTTCCGTTGCAGGCTTGGCTTCGGTATCCGGCACCTCGGAGGCTGCTTCTTCGGTTGTGCTGTCAGCGTCGTCGTGATCTGCCTTCTCGGCGGCGTCCTCGGTGGAGGCTTCCGCCGCCGGAGCGACAGACGCGTCCTGAGCAGCCAGATGAGTCGCCGCTTCTCCGGCCGTCACGGCATCGGCGCGATAACCGAGGCCCTTGAGGATCTCTTCCATGTCCTCCAGCGTCGCACCGAGAATCGAAAGCATCGCTGTCGTTGTCGTGAAGCGGCGGCCATCGTAGGCGCCTTCCGGCCGGTTTGCCTGGCCAGGCTTCCACTGCAGCAACGGACGGATGATGTCCGCGAGCCGCTCGAGAATATCGATGCGGACGGCGCGCTTGCCGAGAAAACGGAAGCCGGCGAGCTTGTAGAAGGCCCGCTCGAAGCTCGGATCGGTCACGACGGACGTGCGGCCGGCAGCAAGCACCGGAATGAGATCGCCATAACCCGGCTTTTCCAGGCCGTCGTTTTTCAAGGCCCAAAGCAGGGTGATAAGTTCGGCCGGAGCCGGCTTGAGAAGTGCCGGAACGAAAATGTGGTACGCGCCGAAGCGAACACCATAACGGCGCATGGAAGCGCGCGCGTCCTGATCCAGCGACTTCACTTCTTCCGTCACGTCGCGGCGGAAGAGCACGCCGAGATTTTCGACGAGTTGAAAAGCAAGTCCCTTAGCAAGGCCCTGCAGGTCCTCAGCGCGCGAAAGATCATCGAGCGACTTCAGAACCGTGCTGATATGGTGATTGACGAAGCGTTCGATGCGCGCGGCAACGTGATCGCGCGCGTTCCCCGTGAGCTGTTCGTCGGCGAGCAGGATAACGCGGGGGCGCATGATGTGGTCGCTGCCGGCAAGGCGGGCGATCGGATCGCCGAGCCAGCGGACGAGACCGTCAGAACTTATCGCCAGATCGCTGTTTCCGGCAGCATGGAGGCGTGCGGCACGAGCCTCGAATTCCAGGGCAAGCGCCTTTTGCGAAGCAGCCTGGATTGCCTTTGCATCCGGTCCGTCCGCACCCGAAATGGGAGTAAACCGAAAACCGGACAACTGTCCCACATGATGTCCTTCAACAAAGACATCGCCATTCACACTGATTTCAGCTTCCAGCATCGCATTCTCTCTCAGGCGCTTCATGAGCACAGATGTCCTGCGATCAACAAAGCGTTTCGTCAACCTCTCATGTAACGCATCGGACAATCGATCTTCGATTTCCCGCGTCTTTTCCTGCCAGTGTGTCGGATCGGCAAGCCAGCCGGGTCGATTCGACACATAGGTCCAGGTTCTTATCTGCGCGATTCGTGCCGAAAGCGTGTCAATTTCGCCGTCCGTACGATCCGCGCGATGCACCTGCTCTGCGAGAAACCCCTCGTTCACCGTGCCATGGCGCACGAGATCGGAAAAGAGGGTCGAGATCAGATCGGCATGCTGTGCCGGCGTGATACGCCTATAGTCCGGCAGCGCGCAAGCTTCCCATAACTTCTCCACGCGCTGCGGACTGGTAGCCAAGTCAATAACTTCCGGATAGCGAGCCAGTTGCTCCAGCGCTTGCTGGTCGACGGCGGGCAAAGCACGCGTCAAGCCTTGCTCGCGCGGCGGAGTTTCCAGACTTGCCCGCAACGAGCGTATCGAGGAGAAATCGAGTTCCTTCGTCCGCCACTGCAAAACTTTGACATTGTCGAATTCGTGCGCCTCCATCCGCTGCACCAATTCTTCGTCGAAAGGCTGCACTTGGCCCGTCACCCCGAAGGTGCCATCACGCATATGACGGCCGGCGCGCCCGGCAACTTGTCCGAGTTCGGCGGGATTGAGATTGCGGAACTGATAGCCGTCGAATTTGCGGTCCTGCGCAAAAGCGACGTGATCGACATCCAGGTTGAGGCCCATCCCGATCGCATCGGTCGCCACGAGGTATTCGACATCGCCTGCCTGGTAGAGTGCGACCTGGGCATTTCGGGTGCGTGGGCTCAGCGCGCCGAGAACAACGGCGGCCCCTCCACGCTGGCGCCGAATCAATTCCGCAATGGCGTAGACCTCATCTGCCGAGAAGGCGACGATAGCCGTCCGCTGGGGAAGACGGGTGATCTTCTTTTGACCGGCATAGAGGAGTTGCGACAGTCTTGGACGCTCGACAACGGTAATACCCGGCAGGAGCTGCTGGAGAATGGGACGCATCGTACCAGCGCCGAGTAGCAGCGTTTCGTCGCGGCCGCGCAGATGCAGAATACGGTCGGTGAAGATATGGCCGCGTTCGAGATCGCCGGCGAGCTGGACCTCGTCGATGGCGACAAAGGCTGCCTTTGTCTCGCGCGGCATGGCCTCCACTGTACACACGGAAAAGCGCGCATTCGGCGGAGAGATTTTCTCCTCGCCAGTGACGAGCGCGACGTTCTGCGCGCCGACTTTTTCGACCACACGCGTATAGACCTCACGCGCCAGCAGACGCAGCGGCAGCCCGATCACGCCGGTACCGCTCGCAACCATGCGCTCGATAGCATAGTGGGTCTTGCCTGTATTGGTCGGCCCGAGCACCGCGGTCACGCCGCGCCCGCTCAGTATCATGGGCTGCGATGTCAGTTTCATTGTCCATGCAAGTGAGGCGGGGAGCCTCAGGGTCAAGGGCGCTTTGTTTCCAAAGCAGACAACACATGGACAGGTGCCTCTTCAAACGCAAGAGGCGAGCTGCAAACTCGATTCAAAAAATGGCGCTAAGTCGCTGTTTTCAGATTCGGAACAGCCTGAGAACGAATCAGCGACGAATCGGTGACTCTCCGTGATTCAGCTTTTGTTCACGGCTAAGTATTGGTTTGAATCGGTTTTTCCTACTAGATGCTGAATCAGGCCACACGCCGCGTCCTAGTTTCGGAAGCCGGATTCGCACCGATAGGCACTCCGTCGTACCGCACCCGCATTAACCATTGATCAAATGCAGAACGAATCGCCTACGAATCACCGACACCCGGAGTTTCCGGATTTGTTCACCGCAACATGTTGTATTTGAATATAATTTTAACCATAAAGCTCGAATGGAAAGCTGACCATGCGCCGCTGTTTGAGCGGCTTTGTTAAGATTTGAACGGCGCGCCTGCGCAATGCACCGATAGGCAGAAAAATCACCGGCGTCTCATCCCAACCGGGAACAAAAAAGACAGATGCGTGTTTATTGTCCATTCGTCACGGCGAATTGGAGGAATTCAAAACATGCTCGGAACAATACTTCTTATTATTCTTATTCTGCTCCTGCTTGGTGCCCTGCCGAATTGGGGTTATAGCCGTGGCTGGGGCTATGGACCTTCCGGCGGTTTGGGGCTAGTTCTCATTATCGTTCTTATCCTTGTTTTAATGGGCCGAATTTAGCGGCTTGTAACCTACGGAGAAAAGACATGATGAAGAAAATTGCCATTGTAGCCGCTATGGTAGGCGCACTTGCGGCCTGCACCCCGACTGAACAAGGAACGGCAATCGGCGCCGGCACTGGGGCGATCATTGGTGGCGCTGTGAGCAACAGCTGGGGCGGCGCTGCAGTCGGCGCTGTTGCCGGTGGTCTTGCTGGGGCGCTGATCGGCCAGTCCGTGGAACACCGCGGCTACTGCGTCTATCGCGACCGGTATGGCCGCCGCTACGAAGCACGTTGCCCACGCCGTTACTGAGAACTGCCATTAGAAGGGTTCAGACGGGCGCTTCGGCGCCCGTTTTTGTTTATGCTCGCCGTCAACAATATGTTGACGATCGGTCATGAAAGGCAAATCTACCGCGCTTCGGGCGTAAGGCGCATATTCTTTCTGAAGATCACGGCAGTAAGCCTGTGTAAGAAAGGAACGGGGTCTCATGGCTCAGATCATTTTGAATTCCGCTCTCGCCATACTTGTCGCGGCTGCATTTCTCACGACAACCGCCGCCGCCCTGCGCGGCGACGATCGGGCGGCGCAGAGAGTTCCGGTCAAGGCAAGGAACGAGCGCCACCGTAGGTGACGCAAGCTTCATCGCGCAGACTTAGACGAAGAACTGGCCGCCATTCGCCGTAATCGTCGATCCGGTGATGAAGCCGGCATCGTCCGACACGAGGAAGGTAACGCAGCGGGCGATTTCTTCCGGGTCGCCAAGGCGGCCGACAGGGATCTGAGGAATGATCTTTTCGTTGAGTACCTTCTCGGGAACGGCAAGAACCATTTCCGTACCGATATATCCCGGGCAGACGGCGTTGACTGTAATGTTCTTCGCCGCCCCTTCCTGCGCAAGGGCCTTCGTAAAGCCGAGATCGCCTGCCTTGGCGGCTGAGTAGTTCACCTGTCCCATCTGGCCCTTCTGGCCGTTGATGGACGAGATGTTGACGATCCGTCCGAAGCTGCGGTCGCGCATTCCGCCCCAGACCTGGTGCGTCATGTTGAACAGGCCCGTGAGGTTCGTATTGATGACGTCGTGCCACTGCTGCGGCGTCATCTTGTGGAACATTGCGTCGCGGGTGATGCCGGCATTGTTGACCAGCACTTCGACCGGACCGAGTTCGTCCGCTACTTTGTCGATGCCCTTACCGCAAGCGTCGTAATCCGAAACATCCCACTTGAAGACCGGAATGCCGGTCACCTCATGGAAGGCCCTCGCCTTTTCGTCATTGCCGGCATAGTTGGCAGCGACCCTGTATCCCGCGTTCCTGAGCGCCATCGAAATGGCGGCGCCGATTCCACGGGTGCCGCCGGTGACCAGAGCCACTCTGCTCATATTTCGCTCCCCTCGTTTTAGTTCCGCCTTTGCTCAGGCGCTGGTGAATCGTTGGTTCCAAGGTCTATTCAGAGCGCCTCGAAGCACATGGCGACGCCCATGCCGCCGCCGATGCAAAGAGTGGCAAGCCCCTTCTTTGCGCCACGCCGTTTCATTTCGAAGAGCAAGGTGTTGAGGACGCGCGCCCCGGATGCACCGATCGGATGGCCGATCGCAATTGCTCCTCCATTGACGTTGACGACTGCGGGATCCCAGCCAAGATCCTTGTTCACTGCGCAGGCTTGAGCCGCAAAGGCCTCATTTGCCTCGACCAGATCGAGGTCTCCGACAGACCAGCCTGCCTTCTCAAGCGCCTTGCGCGACGCAGGGATCGGGCCGGTGCCCATGACCTGGGGATCGACGCCGGCCGTTGCCCAGGAGACGATGCGTGCAAGCGGCTGAACCCCGCGCCTGCCGGCTTCTGCTTCCGTCATCAGCACGGCAGCTGCCGCACCGTCATTGATCCCTGAGGCGTTCCCTGCTGTTACCGTGCCGTCCTTATCGAAGGCCGGCCGAAGCTTCCCCATGGTATCGAGCGTTGCTCCGTGACGGATATATTCGTCGGCATCGACCGTCACATCACCCTTGCGCGTCTGTATGATGAAAGGAACGATCTCGTCCTTGAAGCGGCCCGCCTTCTGGGCAGCTTCGGCTTTATTCTGCGAGGAGACCGCGAACTCATCCTGATCGGCACGGGAGAGCTGCCACTGACGAGCGACGTTTTCGGCCGTGATGCCCATGTGGTAGCCATAGAAAGCATCCATCAGGCCGTCCTTGATCATGGTGTCGACCATTTTCATGTCGCCCATCTTGGTGCCACCGCGCAGGTGCGCGGCATGGGGTGCCATCGACATGGACTCCTGGCCACCGGCGACGATGATCTTTGCATCCCCCATGGCGATCTGCTGCATGCCGAGCGCCACGGCGCGCAGCCCCGAGCCGCAAAGCTGGTTCACGCCCCAGGCCGTCGCCTCCTTGGAAACCCCTGCTTTCATGGCCGCCTGGCGAGCCGGATTTTGCCCTTCTCCTGCTTGAAGCACCTGGCCGAGGATGACCTCGTCGACTTCCGCCGCATCAACGCCCGCACGCTCGAGCGCGCCCTTGATGGCAGTTGCTCCAAGCTCGTGCGCCGGGACAGTGGCGAATGCACCATTGAAAGAGCCGACCGCTGTGCGGGCTGCGCTGGCGATGACGATCGATGAATTGCTCATGGGGGCCTCCTCGTTTCCTTCATCATTTATAAGTTGAAACTGGCAAAGCTTTGGCGCCGAGTCAAACGGCAACACGATGACAACGCAATTTTCGTGAGCGCTTACGAAAATGCAATTTTATGCCTTTAGGCAAAGGAGTTGCCGCATCGCACAAAGAGATTGTCACCGGGCTTCTTTTGCGTCTACAGTCTGTAGCGGAGGAGTATCCATAACAATCAGACGGGGATCAGGAGACTGATATGGCCAAGAACGAGGGTCAGATAATTATCAAGAAATACGCCAACCGCCGCCTCTACAACACGGGCACCAGCACCTACGTGACGCTGGAAGATTTGGCGGAGATGGTAAAAAAGGGGGAGGACTTTACGGTACAGGATGCAAAGACCGGTGACGACATCACGCATTCGGTCTTGACCCAGATCATCTTCGAGCAGGAATCGAAGACAGGGAACACCTTGCTGCCTATTTCCTTCCTGCGTCAGCTCATCACCTATTATGGCGATCAAATGCAAATGGTGGTTCCGACCTTCCTGGAACATTCCATGCGCGCCTTCACCGAACAGCAGTCTCAGATGCGCGAGCAAGTGACCCGTGCCTTTGGCGAAACGCCGCTCGGCAAGAACCTGCAGCTGCCGATGCAGATGGTCGAAGAGCAGGTCCGCCGCAACACCGAGATGTTCCAGCAGGCCATGCAAATGTTCTCTCCGTTTATGACGCCCCCTGCAAAGGAGACGAAAAAGACAGAGTCGAAGGACATCGACGAGCTGAAGGAACAGCTGCGGGCGCTGCAGAACAAACTCGATAGTCTTTAAGGCTCAGAGCCCGATCGACACATCGCGCCCGGCGCTGCGGATCGAAACGGCAAATCCGCCGATCACGTCTATCAGCGCAACCGTCATCAGGATGAAGAATACCTGCGTTGCCGCGTCCTGCACGAGCAGGAACTCGACCAGGAAGGCGATGAATACCAGCATCGACAACATATGGTTGACTAGGCTGCCGGATCCGTGGCGGGTAGCCCGCAAGAGCTCGAAAAACAGAACCACCAGAGCCACGACGATGAAGAGATCGCCAAGCGACATGCTCCAGATCGCACCGGAAATCATCGAAAGAACGATGACGTCCTGTTGAAGCGCGGGAATACCACCGCTGCCCATCAAGCCGAGCATCGCCATATTGTAAAGAATAAACGGAATTACCATCAACGGCACTGCAGCGATCATCTTGTCATTTCCCCCTCTTTGACGAGGGGAATACTGCAGCAGATCTCGACGCAACTTCAAGTCGTCGTAATAGATAAATGCTCAAAAGCAAAAGGCCGGCGTTGAAGCCGGCCTTTTAAATCCCCGCGGACCAGAACCTGAAAGCTTATGCGCTTTCCTTCGGCGTCAGAACCTGACGGCCGCGATACATACCGGTCTTCAGATCGATATGATGCGGACGGCGCAGTTCGCCGGAGTTCTTGTCTTCAACATAAGTCGGAGCCTTGAGTGCGTCTGCAGAACGGCGCATACCGCGCTTGGACGGGCTCGTTTTTCTCTTCGGTACAGCCATTTTTACATACTCCAATTCACAGGCAACACATTCCCGGCCAAGCTGGCGGCCGAAACGGACGTATCGCGATTTCGGAAATTTCGCGCGCTTATACATGCCTTGAAGTTGGTTGACCAGTCCCCAAACGCATTTTTTGCGATTCTGGCGAATGACGGTTCAGGCTTCGTCTTCAGGGACGATCCAGGGCTCGGCCCGGGCGGCAGCTTCCCACTTCAACCAGGCGGGATGCGCCTTCACGGCCGCCATGTAACTCAGCGTATCGCCGGCGGTCACGAGATCATAGACATCGAAGCGGTTGACGACCGGGGCAAACATCGCATCGGCGGCCGAGAAGGCACCGAAAAGGAAGGGACCGCCGGAGGCGGCGCGCATTTCCCGCCAGACCGTTTCGATGCGCGCAACGTCGTCCATCACGCCATCGGGAAGCGCAATCTTGGCCCTCGCGCGCCGGATATTCATCGGGCAAGCACCTCTGAGCGCCCGGAAGCCCGAGAGCATCTCCATGGAGACCGAGCGCGCCACCGCGCGCTGTGCGCGATCCCTGGGCCAGAGCCCCGCTTCCGGATAGAGCTCGGACACATACTCGATGATGGAAAGAGATTCCCAGACCTGCAGATTGCCGTGACGCAGAACCGGGACCCTGCCCGTCGGCGAGATTTCCCTGAAGCGCGGATTGCCTGCGGGAAAATCAAAGGGGATCAGAATTTCCTCGAAGGGAATTCCGGCCGCTTCCATCGCAATCCATGGCCGGAGCGACCATGAGGAATAATTTTTGTTGCCAATATAGAGAGTAAGCTTGTCCATGGGCCATCCGCGCTTTGATTTCGAAGCGAACTTACCGGCGCCCTGCGGCGGCGACCAATGAATAATTCATGCCCTAGTCATAAATGCATCTGATGTAATCGCCGGACCCTTGGGCCCGGCGCTCGATGACGGCTGCAAGCCTCCGAAGGCCACGGCCGGGTTTACCGGCCTTGCGATCGATCGGGTTCGGAAGGGAAACGGCCAGAAGGGCAGCCTGGCGCCGCGACAGCTTGGAAGCGGGTACCTTGAAGTGATAACGCGCCGCCGCCTCGATGCCGTAAATGCCCGGTCCCCACTCGGCGATGTTGAGATAGATCTCCATCAGCCGGCGCTTCGTCCAGACGAGATCCGAAGCCACCGCCAACGGCAGTTCGAGCGCCTTGCGCACAAAGGAGCGGCTGTTCCACAAAAACAGGTTCTTGGCCGTCTGCATGGGAATTGTGCTGCCGCCGCGAGTGCTTTCGCCATTGAGCGTATCTTCGACCAGCATACGCATTTCCCCCCAGTCCACACCGTCGTGGAAGCAGTATTGCCCATCCTCGGACATCATCACCGACTGGACGAGAACCGGCGAGATGTCATCGATAGAGACCCATTGCCGGTCGTAACCCCGCAAAAGCAAGAGATCACGCAGCATCAGGGTCGAGACGGGGTGAATGAAAGGGACAAGATAAACGAAGATCAGGACGTAAGGCAGGATCAGAAGTCCGGCTATCGCAAGGACGATGCGCATCATGATCGATCGGCTCTGAAGCCAAGCGAACAAACGGCGATGAGCCGGCATCGCAATGCTGTCCTCTCTTTCCGGCGTAATATCCAATCTGCGAGCCCGACCTGTTCCCTGCGTTCTCATACCGTTTGCCGGGCTTGAAGGCCAGAGCGCAACCGAAAACTTGCCTCAGTCATCTACAATTCCATTGCAACCGCGCTGCTGCTCGTGCCAAAGAGCGCGCATGGACGCGAGCCCCGAAGCCTTCGAAACACGCTTGAAAACCAACGCCCGGGAAATCGAGGCGGTGCTGGACAGGCTGCTTTCCGAACGCATGCTCGGCGACGAAATCGCCCGCCCCGAAAATCTGAGGGCGGCGATGC